>NZ_JAPVLS010000135.1:0-16836 GCF_027158125.1 Streptomyces sp. H39-C1 | reverse complement strand
ACAAACCGCTCGTGCAACTCGCCCAGACCGGCCGCCCACGTCCTGATGTCACTGAGTTCCCCACCCATAGTCAAATCAACGACGGCCCTGGCCACCAGTCACGCCAAACGCCGTTGCAGTACTAGCCGTCGATCCACTCGGCTGACAGCGCCCGCGCCGGATTGGCAGCAGCGGCGGCCCCCGACGTCCTCGACCTGCTCTGCGGGAAGTTGGAGGTGCCGCCGTCCAGCGTGATCCTCGTGTCCTTCCCGACGGCGTCCTTCCCGAGGGCGGCCGTCACGACGCGCAGTCCCGCCAGCGCCTTCGGCACACCGATGTACGGGGCGAGATGGACCATCACCTCGACGATCTCCCGCGGCTCGATCCCGATGCGCAGGCTGTTGCGCACATGGTCGTCCAGCTGCGGCTCCACACCGCCCAGCGCCGCCAGCGCGGCGAGGTTGGCGATCTGCCGGTCGCGCAGCGCCAGCCCCTCGCGCTGGTAGGTGCCGCCGAACAGGGCCGTCACGATCCAGTCCGGGAATCCGGGGGCGACCGCGTCGAGGCGGGAGAGAGTGGCCTCGATGGTCTCCGGGCCCGCCAGTTCGCCGAGCAACCGGTAGCCGGCCTCGCGGTCGATGCTCGCCTGCTTCACCACTGTCGTCCCGTCTCGATGGTGTTCCGTTCCGGCGCCGACAGGTGCAGCACCTCGTAGCGGTCCCCGGCCGCGGCGGGAGCGGTGTGCTCCCAGAGCGTGAAGTGCAGCAGTTCCCAGTGCCGGGGATCGACGGCGAGCGCGGCCGAGTGCACGCCGGGCGTGCCGGCGTACTCGCGGACGGTGCCGGCGGCGCGGTCGATGACGGCGGCCGGATCCTCGCCGGGAGGGATCGGCACGGCGCGGCGGGCGGCCGCCCGGGGAACCCGGCCCGCCGCGGGCCCGTGCTCGAAGGCCAGCCCCGTCCAGTGCTCGACCTCGGGGCGGCCGAAGTCGTCGATGATTCCCTGGAATCCCGGCCCCCAGAGGAAGCTGTTCATGCCCTGCGGGGTGTTCCACAGATAGAACGGCGCGTACTGGTTGACGGGCGACTCGCCCCCGACCTCCGGCTGGGAGGTGCCCCCCGTGCCGCGCTCGCGGATGAGGTACGCCTTCAGTCCGAGACCGGGGAAGTCGTCGAGCAGATGGCCCCGGGACTCGACCCGACGGCGGATGATCTTCATGTCGTAGTCGGCGGGCAGCGTGATCCGGTACTGCATGGCGTGCATCGGGCTGAACTCCCTACGGCTCGGCGGTGGTCACCGGTCGGCGGTGGTCGAGCGGGCGGCGAGCAGCGCGACCGCACCGCGCACCGCCTGGTGGAACGGCTCCTGCGAGTCCTCGGCGCGGGCGAGCACATAGCCGCCCTGGACGACGGCGGTGATCATGGCGGCGGTGTCCCGCGGATCGAGCGCGGCGTTGAACTCGCCCGCGGCCAGGCCCTCGGCGATGATCTCCGCGAGCCGTCCGCGCAGCCAGGCGAAGGTCTCCTGGACCGGGCGGCGCAGCTCCGGGCTGTCGATCACGTCCGGATCCATGGCCATCCGGCCGACCCGGCAGCCGCGCAGCGCGTCGCGCTCGCGCAGCAGATAGGCCGAGACCCGCTCCAGTGCGGTGCCCCCGCCCGACATCTGGGCGTCGGCCTGGGCCATCAGCTGCTCCGCGCTGCGCCGCATCGCGGTCAGCGCGAGCTCGGGCTTGCCGGAGAAGTGGTGGTACATGCTGCCCTGGCCGGCGCCCGCGTGCTGCTGGATCGCCTTGGGGCTGGTGCCGGTGTAGCCGCGTTCCCAGAGGAGTTCCTGGGTGCTCGCGATCAACCGTTCCGAGGTCTCCATGATCCGAGTGTACATACTAGTAGGTACAGAATCCACGGGGTGAGGCGATGTGCCGTGCGGCCGCACCGCCTCACCCGGTCGGAGGCCCTAGTCGCGCCGGAAGCCGTAGGCACGCTCCACGCGGGCCACTTCGACGCTGTACGAGGCGTACCACCGCTCCCGGCCCAGCCGTTGCACCTCCAGGTGCTCCGGATCGGCCTTCCAGGAGGCTATGGACTCCGCGTCCGAGTAATAGACCACCAGCAGATCGCGGCCGTCGGGACCGCTCTCCGACTCGCGGCCCAGGTATCCGGGCCACTTGGCGGAGAGCGGTCCCATGCGGCGGTTCGCGTCCGCGTACCCCTCCGGGTCCTCGCCGCTCGGCAGTGTCGTGATGATGACGGCGTAGTACGGCGGCTCGGGACGTTGGAACGAGGTGGAATCGGCGGACACGCGCGCACTCCGATCGACGGGGGATCCTGACCGCTGATCGTAAGCGCCGCCACTGACAACGGCCCGGGACGTCCCCTCGGGCGGCCGCCCGACTACCGCCCGGCCTCCGCCGCGTCGGTGGCCACCGAACGGGCCCAGCGGTAGTCGGCCTTGCCGCTGGGGGAGCGCTGGATGCTGTCCATGAGGACGAGGCTGCGCGGGATCTTGTAGCCGGCCAGCCGGGTGCGGCAGTGCGCCTGGATGTCGTCGAGGGTCAGTGGGTCCGCACCGTCGCGCGGCTGGACGACGGCGGCGACGTGATTGCCCCACTTCTCGTCCGGCACCCCGGCGACCAGTGCGTCATAGACGTCGGGGTGCGCCTTGAGCGCCTCCTCGACCTCCTCCGGATAGACCTTCTCGCCACCGGTGTTGATGCACTGCGAACCGCGCCCGAGAACGGTGACGACGCCGTCCTCGTCGACCGTCGCCATGTCCCCGAGCAGCACCCACCGCTCGCCGTCCCGCTGGAAGAACGTCTCCGCGGTCTTCTCGGGGTCGTTGTAGTAGCCGAGCGGTACGTGTCCGCGCAGGGCGATGCGTCCCGGTTCGCCGACCGTGACCGGCTCCAGCGTGGCCAGGTCGACCACCGCGATATGGGAGTTGACCCGCAGCCGGAAGCCGTTGGCGGGGCTGGAGTCGTCGGTGGCCGTTCCGTTGAAGCCGGACTCCGAGGAGCCGAAGTTGTTCAGGATCATGACCGTCGGGACCAGCGCCTGGAACTGGGCGCGGACGGTCTCGGACATGATCGCGCCCGAGCTGGAGATGGTGAACAGCGAGGAGCAGTCGGTGCCGGCCAGCGGTCCGGCGAGGGCGTCCGCCAGCGGCCGGAGCATGGCGTCGCCGACCAGCGAGACGCTGCTGACCTTCTCCTTCTCGATGGTGCGCAGCACCTCGTCCGGCACGTACTTGCGGTGGATGACGACCTTCTGGCCGAAGTTGAAGCCGATGAACGCGGTGAGCGTGGAGGTGCCGTGCATCAGCGGCGGGGTCGGGAAGAAGACCAGCCCCTCGCCGCCCGCGGCGACCCGCTCCGCCAGCTCCTCGGGCCGCTTGACCGGCTCGCCGGTGGGGGCGCCGCCGCCCATGCCGGAGAAGAAGAGGTCCTCCTGGCGCCACATGACGCCCTTGGGCATACCGGTGGTGCCGCCGGTGTAGATGATGAACTGGTCGTCCGCGGAGCGCGGCGGGAAGCCGCGGTCCGGGGATCCGGCCGCCTCGGCGTCGGTGAAGGCCACCGGCGCGATGGCCGGTTCCCGCTCGTCCCCGGCCGGAACGCCCACCCTGACCAGGTGCCGCAGCTTCTCGGTGTGCGGCAGTGCGGCGGCCACCCGGCCGGTGAACTCGGCGTCGAAGACCAGTGCCGTCAGATCCGCGTCCCGGTAGAGGTAGACCAGCTCCTCCTCCACGTACCGGTAGTTGACGTTCACCGGCACGGCACGGGCCTTGACGCAGGCCAGTGCCGTCTGCAGGTACTCGATGCCGTTGTAGAGATGCAGTCCGACGTGGTCGCCGGGAAGGATCCCGCTGCCGATCAGGTGGTGCGCGATCCGGTTCGCGGCCGCGTCGAGCTGGGCGTACGTCAGCCGCCGCTCGGCGCCCGATCCGGGGTGGTCGATGTAGACGAGCGCCTCCCGGTCCGGGACCACGTCCACGACCGACTCGAAGAGGTCGGCAAGGTTGTACTCCACGGCTCCTCCAGCCTTGATGCTGCGAAGGTCTCGGCGGTCATTAGAACCCTCCTGGAGCGAGGTGGGAAGGGTTCCCGGGCGGGAAATCTGACTGGTAGTCAGAAAACTATTGAACTCGACCTGCGCCTACTGCAACCTGTTCTAGGTCCGCGACGGAAGATTGCGACCTTGGAGGCCGGCCATGGGCGGCACGGAACATCTCACGGTGGAGCGCGTCGGCGCGACGCTCGTACTGACCCTGAACCGGCCCGAGGCGAAGAACGCCCTCTCGCTGCCGATGCTGGTCGGTCTGTACGACGGCTGGCTGGCGGCCGACGCCGACGACTCGATCCGCTCCATCGTCCTCACCGGGGCCGGCGGCACCTTCTGCGCCGGCATGGACCTCAAGGCGCTGGCCTCCGACGACGGCGCGATGGCCGGGCAGGAGTACCGCGACCGGATGAAGGAGGACCCCGATCTGCACTGGAAGGCGATGCTCCGGCACCACCGGCCGCGCAAACCGGTGATCGCCGCCGTCGAGGGGTACTGCGTGGCCGGCGGCACCGAGATCCTGCAGGGCACCGACATCCGCGTCGCCGGGGAGAGCGCCACCCTCGGGCTCTTCGAGGTCCGGCGCGCGCTCTTCCCGATCGGCGGCTCCACCGTGCGGCTGCCCCGGCAGATCCCCCGCACCCACGCCCTGGAGATGCTGCTCACCGGCCGCCCCTACTCCGCGGCGGAGGCAAAGGACATCGGCCTGATCGGCCATGTCGTGCCCGACGGCACGGCGCTGAAGCGAGCCCTGGAGATCGCGGAACAGATCAACGCCAACGGGCCGCTGGCCGTCGAGGCGGTCAAGGCGTCCGTGTACGACACCGCGGAGATGACCGAGACGGAGGGCCTCAAGCACGAACTGGAGCGGGGCTGGCCGATCTTCGCCACCGCCGACGCGAAGGAAGGTCCCCGGGCCTTCGCCGAGAAGCGCCCCGCGGTCTTCAAGCGCGCCTGACCCCAGGGACCCAAGGAGAGAAGCCCCCCATGACCGAAGTCCTCAGCGCACCACTGGTCGTCGAGTTCCCGTTCACCCGCTCGCTCGGCCCCGTCCAGAGCGCGTTCCTCACCGGCCTGCGCGAACGCACCGTGCTCGGTGTGCGCACCGGCGACGACCGGGTGCTCGTACCGCCCGTCGAATACGACCCCGTCACCTCGGCGGAGCTGCGGGAACTCGTCGAGGTCGGCGCCACCGGCACCGTCACCACCTGGGCCTGGAACCCCGACCCCGGGCGCAACCAGCCGCTCTCCACGCCCTTCGCCTGGGTCCTGGTCCGCCTCGACGGCGCCGACACCGCGATGCTGCACGCCCTGGACGCGGCCGGCCCCGACGCCGTCAGCACCGGAATGCGGGTACGGATCCGCTGGGCCGCCGAGCGGGTCGGCGCGATCACCGACATCGCCTGCTTCGAACCGGACGACGGGACCGGGCCGCCGGAGCGCGCGGCCACCGCGCACCACGGCGAGTTCACCGATCCGGTGACCGGCATCGTCGCCCCCGCGCGCCTCGACTACGTCTACAGCCCCGGCCGGGCCCAGACCCGCTACCTCGCCGCGCTCGCCGACCGCAAGATGATCGGCGAACGCTGCCCGTCCTGCCGCAAGGTCTACATCCCGCCCCGGGGCGCCTGCCCCACCTGCGGCGTCGCCACCGAGGAACAGGTGGAAGTGGGACCTGGCGGCACCATCACCACCTTCTGCATCGTCAACATCAAGGCCCGCGGCCTCGACATCGAAGTGCCGTACGTCTACGCGCACATCGCCCTGGACGGCGCGGACCTCGCCCTGCACGGGCGCATCGGCGGCCTCCCCTACGACCAGGTGCGGATGGGCATGCGCGTCGAACCCGTGTGGAGCGACGACGGCGGCTTCCCCGACCACTACCGGCCGACCGGAGAGCCCGACGCCGGCTACGACACGTACAAGGAGATGGTCTAGATGCGGGACGTCGCGATCGTGGCGTTCGCCCAGAGCCGGCACGCCCGCAGCACGGCCGAGGTCTCCGAGGTCGAACTGCTCATGCCCGTGCTGCACGAGGCGTTCGACCAGGTCGAACTGAAGGCCAGCGACATCGGCTTCACCTGCTCCGGGTCGTCGGACTACCTCGCCGGCCGGGCCTTCTCCTTCACGATGGCCCTGGACGGGGTCGGCGCCTGGCCGCCGATCTCCGAATCGCATGTCGAGATGGACGGCGCCTGGGCGCTCTACGAGGCCTGGGTGAAGATCCTCACCGGTGAGGCCGACACCGCGCTGGTGTACTCCTACGGCAAGTCCTCGCCCGGCGACGTCCGCGAGGTACTGACCCGCCAGCTCGACCCGTACTACGTCGCGCCGCTGTGGCCCGACCCGGTCGCGCTCGCCGCGCTCCAGGCGCGGGCCCTCATCGACGCGGGGCACACCAGCGAACCCGAACTCGCCGGGGTCGCCGCCCGCAGCCGCGCCTCCGCGCGGGACAACCCGTACGCGCAGCTCACCTCCGTCCGCGACGGCGGGGAGTACGTCGTCCAGCCGCTGCGCCGCCAGGACTGCCCGCCGGTCGGCGACGGCGCCGCCGCGATCGTGCTGGCCGCCGGGGACACCGCCCGCCGGCTCTGCGCCAGGCCCGCGTGGATCCGCGGCCTCGACCACCGGATCGAGGCGCACAGCCTCGGCGTCCGCGACCTCACCGACTCACCGTCCACCCGGCTCGCGGCCGAACGGGCCGGGCTCTTCGACGCGCCGGTCGACACCGCGGAACTGCACGCGCCGTTCACCTCCCAGGAGGTCGTGCTGCGCAGGGCGCTGCGGCTGGGCGACGAGGTGGACGTCAACCCGTCCGGCGGTCCGCTCGCCGCCAACCCCATCATGGCCGCCGGCCTGATCCGGCTCGGCGAGGCGGCCGCCCGCATCCACCGCGGCGACTCCGACCGCGCCGTGGCCCACGCGACCTCCGGTCCCTGCCTGCAGCAGAACCTGGTCGCCGTCCTGGAAGGGGATGTGAAATGAGCAAGGCACCCGTGGCCGTCGTCGGCATCGGCCAGACCAAGCACGTCGCGGCCCGGCACGACGTGTCGATCGCGGGGCTGCTGCGCGAGGCGGCCCTGCGGGCGCTCGCCGACGCCGAACTCACCTTCGCCGACATCGACGCGGTCGTCATCGGCAAGGCCCCGGACTTCTTCGAGGGCGTGATGATGCCGGAGCTGTATCTGGCGGACGCCCTCGGAGCGGTCGGCAAACCGATGCTGCGGGTGCACACCGCGGGCTCGGTCGGCGGCTCGACCGCGCTGGTCGCCTCCAACCTGGTCGCGGCCCGCGTCCACCGCACCGTACTGACCGTCGCGTTCGAGAAGCAGTCCGAGTCCAACGCCATGTGGGGGCTCTCGCTGCCGATCCCGTTCCAGCAGCCGCTGCTCGCCGGCGCCGGCGGCTTCTTCGCCCCGCACGTACGCGCCTACATGCGCCGCACCGGGGCGCCCGACCACATCGGCTCCCTCGTCGCGTTCAAGGACCGCCGCAACGCCCTGAAGAACCCCTACGCCCACCTGCACGAGAAGGACATCACCCTGGAGAAGGTGCGGGCCGCCCCCATGCTGTGGGACCCGATCCGCTACTCCGAGACCTGCCCGTCCTCCGACGGCGCGGTCGCGATGGTGCTCACCGACACCGAGGGCGCGGCCCGGACGCCGCGCCCGCCCGCCTGGCTGCACGGCGGGGCCATGCGCAGCGAGCCGACGATGTTCGCGGGCAAGGACTACGTCAGCCCGCAGGCCGGCAAGGACTGCGCCGCCGATGTGTACCGGCAGGCCGGGATCACCGATCCGCGCCGGGAGATCGACGCGGTCGAGATGTACGTGCCGTTCTCCTGGTACGAGCCGATGTGGCTGGAGAACCTCGGCTTCGCCGCCGAGGGGGAGGGCTGGAAGCTCACCGAGGCGGGCGTCACCGAACTCGACGGCGATCTCCCCGTCAACCCGTCGGGCGGGGTGCTGTCCACCAACCCGATCGGCGCGTCCGGCATGATCCGGTTCGCCGAGGCGGCGCTGCAGGTACGCGGCCAGGCCGGTGAGCACCAGGTGGAAGGGGCCCGCCGGGCGCTGGGCCACGCGTACGGCGGCGGCGCGCAGTTCTTCTCGATGTGGCTCGTCGGCGCGGACCGGCCCACCACCTGATCGGGCGGTGTATCCGGGCAGCTTGTCCCATTGCCTGTCGGGCAAAGGGCCCGGTGGCTAGGCTGGGTCGCGGATGACGACGTGGGAGGAGAGCGGACGTGGCCGAGAGCACCATCGGACAGCCGTTGACCAACGGTAAGAAGCCGCAGCTGGATCTTGCGAGCGCGGACTGGCAGTCCAGCAGTCAGGGCACGGGCGACGTCCAGATCGCCTTTATCGAGGGCTACATCGCGATGCGGGACGGGCGGAGCCCGGACGGGCCGTCGCTGATCTTCACGCCCGCCGAATGGCGCGCCTTCGTACTCGGCGCGCGTGACGGCGAGTTCGACCTCACCTGAGGCGTCCGTCCCGTACGCCCCACCGGCCGCCGGGCCTCGTCACCGAGGCCCGGCGGCCGGCTGTTCGGGGCCGGACACCAGCATGGCTACGGCCACGGCTACGACTACGGCCACGGCCCGAGTTCGGGCAGCGGCGCCACTCCGCTGTCCAGCGGGCCCAGCGGCTCGCGTCCCGCCAGCCAGGCGGTGAGGTCGGTGAGCGCACCGCCTACGGTGACCGGTTCGCCGTCCCCGAGGACAAGTGCCTCCGGGCCGTCCGACGCCGCGAGCGTCAGCCGCACCGCGTCCGGTACCCGCGGCGCGAGGAAGTCCAGGACGTGCGCGCAGAACGGCCGTGACCACTGCGCGGTCCGGTACCCGATCGCGGCGTCCGCCGTGTGGATCTCCAACTCCCGCCACCAGGCGAGCGCGGCGGCCGACAGCGTGGCGTCGCGATAGCGCACCGGCCGCTCCAGGTCCCGCGGGCCGACGGCCGTCCACGCCTGCTCGGCCTCGTCGAGCGCCGCGGTGACGGCCGCCCGCAGTTCGGCGGCCGAGCGGCCGTGTCCGGCCTCGATGGCGGCGTCTCGGGCCGGCCGCCCGCCGTCGTAGGGATCGATCAGCTCGTCCTTGAGGGCGTAACGCGCCTGCCGGGCCAGGGCGAACCCGACCCCTTCGACATGGCTGAGCAGGTGCCCGCGGGTCCAGCCGGGCAGTGCGCTCGGGGCGCGGACGTCGGCGTCGGTCAGCCCGCCGAGCAGCGCCCGCAGCCGCGACTGACTCTCCAGGACCGCCGGTACGGGGTCGGGACGGTTCACGGCCACAGCAGCTCCTTGTGCCGGCCGCCGTCGGAACGGCGGTGGGTCGACCGGGTGTGATCCCGGTTCTTGTCGCCCCGCCGGAAGTCCACTTGCCGGCACTCCACCTGCTGGGCGCATCAGCTAATGCATCGCCGCGAATATAACATTAGGTCTCCGCTCCGGGGTGGCTGGTTCCGGCCGTCCCGGTGGCGGGTATCAGGACGTCCGGCGGCTTTGCCCGTGCTTGGGTCGCCCGTCATCTTGTGTGTGGCAAGTGGCCATGGCAGTCTCCGCGCGTATTGGCGCGCCCGTCGCGTTCTCCCCGTTCAATTCGGCGCGACCCCGCACCTGTGTCCCCTGACCGAGGAGTCGCCTTGACGCCCTTGTCCCGCCGTGGATTCCTGGGAGCGGCCGGCGCCGCCGCCGCGTTCGGCACGCTGCCCGCCTCCATCCAGCAGGCCATGGCCGCCACCTCGGCGGCCGGCACGCTCGACGATGTCGAGCATGTGGTGATCTTCATGCAGGAGAACCGTTCGTTCGATCACTACTTCGGCACCCTCAAGGGTGTACGCGGCTACGGCGACCGGTCGCGGCTGCGCTTCCCCAACGGCCAGGACGTGCTGCGCCAGACCGCGAACGGTCCCTCCGGCGGCAGTCTCGTACTGCCCTGGCACCTGAACACCGCGACGACGGACGCGCAGCGGGTGCGGGACCTCGACCACGGCTGGTCGGGCACCCACAGCGCCTGGAACAGCGGCAAGTACAACAACTGGGTGCCGGCCAAGAGCGCCTGGTCGATGGGGTACTACCAGCGCGCCGACATCCCGTTCCAGTTCGCGCTGGCCGAGTCGTTCACCCTCTGCGACCAGTACTTCTGTTCCGTGCAGGGGCCGACCAACCCCAACCGGCTGTACCAGTGGACCGCCACCGTCGACCCGGCGGGCAGGAACGGCGGGCCGGTCACGGACAACTCCGAGAAGGGGTACTCCTGGACCACCTACGCCGAGCGCCTGCAGTCGGCGGGCATCTCCTGGCGGGTCTACCAGCAGCAGGACAACTACGACGACAACCCGCTCGCCTGGTTCAAGAACTTCAAGAGCGCCGCCACCACGTCACCGCTCTACGTCAACGGGATGCAGCGGCGTTCCGCCGACGCGTTCAACCAGGACGTGAAGAACGGTACGCTGCCGGCCGTCAGCTGGGTCGTGGCCCCGGCCAACCAGAGCGAGCACCCGGACTACCCGCCGGCGTACGGCGCGAACTACACCTCGAAGTACGTCCTGGAGTCGCTCGCGGCGAACCCGGCCGTCTGGGCCAAGACCGTGGTCTTCCTCAACTTCGACGAGAACGACGGCTTCTTCGACCATGTGGCGCCGCCCGTCCCGCCCGCCGGAACCGCGGACGAGTTCATCGGCGGGGTGCCCATCGGTCTCGGCCCGCGCGTGCCGATGATCGTGATCTCGCCCTGGAGCCGCGGCGGCTACGTCAACTCCGAGGTCGCCGACCACACCTCGCCGCTGCGGTTCCTGGAGAACTGGACCGGGGTGAAGGAGACCAACATCTCCGCCTGGCGCCGCACCGTCTGCGGTGACCTGATGAGCGCCTTCGACTTCAGCACGAAGAACACCACGTTCCCCTCGCTCCCCGACACCGCCGCGCTGGTCGCCGCCTGCGACGCCCAGAACTCGCTGCCCGACGCCGCCCCGCCGTCGGCGCAGGTGGCGCCGGTCCAGGAGTCGGGCACCCGGCCGGCCCGGAGGATCGGCTACGGCTTCGACACGACGTCGTGGACCGAGACGAGCACCGGCCGCATCTGGATCAAGGTGGTCAACACCGGGACGCTGGGCGCCGGGTTCGCGATGTACACCGTCAACCACCGCACGTACGACAACTGGCGCTACACCGTTCCCGTCGGCGGCAGCGTGCAGGACTACTTCAGCGCCCAGACGTACGGCGGCGGCCTGTACGACATCGACGCGCACGGCCCCGACGGCTATCTGCGCGGCTTCAAGGGCGATGTGCGGACCTGGTCGAACGCGGCCAAGGGGCACCCCGAGGCGGCCGTGGCCATCGCCCGCGCGACGCCGCGGAACCTGGCGCTGACGCTGACCAACGGCGGTGGCGCGGCGGTGGTCTTCACCGTGGGCGGCAACGCCGCCGGGGACGGTTCCGGCGGCAGTACGGCGACCGTCGCGGCGGGCGGTACCCAGCAGGTCGCGCTCACATCGGCGGCCGACGGCGGCTACGACTACACCGTCACCGCGAACGCCGGCGACGGTTTCGAGCGGCGCTTCGCGGGCCGCACCTACCCTGCCTAGGAAGTCGGCGTCCGCCCGCATCCGGGCCGCGCGAGGGACCGGGGCCGCACTCCCGTGCGGCCCCGGCCGTTCCGCCGCTCCGTTCACGGCCGGTTCAGCCGAGGCCACCGGGGCGGGCGCGGTCCGCGCCGAAGAGATCCGACCACGGCCGCTGTCTGCCGCCGCTCACCGCGGCGACCCCCGAAGCGCGGTACCGCGCGGTCTCCAGGGACCAGTCGAGATTGCCGCGCATCACATGGCGCATGGCGCGCACATAGTCCTCCACCTGCGTCCGCAGCGCGGGCGCGGCGTCGTACTCGTCGAGCACCGCGGGAAGCCGCGCGGCCAGCATCTGGAACCGCTGCACGCGCGCGTTGGCAGCCCGCGCGATGAGTTCCACGGCCCCCTCCAGCGTGTGGTCGCTGCTGTCGAGCAGCAGGATCACACTGTTGTTGACGTCCCCGGCGGCCAACTCCTTGTCCACCGACATGATGTCGTTCACGAAGATCACCACATCACTGGTGATCTCCCGCATCTCGGCGAGCGGGCCCGAGTGCAGCATGTCCGGCAGGGTGTAGCCGCCGCAGCGCTCGGCGAAGTCCAGGCACGGCTGGACGCCGATGGAGTCCCGGCGGCCCCGCAGGAAGGTCTCGAGGGTCATGGCGGGCCGCCGCGTCCGGTTCAGCGCCTCCCAGTGGTAGGCCCGCAGATAGTCCCGCCAGTGGTCGCGGAAGCGGTGCTGCCACACGGTCGGCGTGCCGGCCGCCGAACGGACCCAGATGTCGCGGAATCCGTCCGCGAGGGGGTTGTCCGACGGGTTGGCGGCGCCACGGACGGGGGAAGGTGGTTCGTAGAGGATCGACACCAACGTGTCGACCTCGCGCTCCACGTCGTCCGGCCGACGCCCCAAAGGGCCGTCGAACTGGTCGTCGAAGATGAAGAACCAGGCGTTGAAATCGGCGGCGAGGTCGAGGTCGGGTCCGGTGGCACGGGGGTAGAAGAACGCCATCAGGCGCTCCAGCCGTAGGGCGTCGTACTCCTCGACGTCGCGGTCGAAACGGAGTATCGCCAGGTCGCGCAGCCACTTGAGGGTGTGCCGGCGGGCTCGGTCGGTGTGCGGGCTCGACCGCCCGGGGAAGGGAATGCTCAGCAGGGTGGTGCGTTCCGCGAGGATGTCGCGCTGGATGGGGCCGCTGGGGGCTGTGGTGTCCGACAAGGTGCCCACCTCGGGTTGCGTCGCGGTGGTCCGGAGCCGCCCGGACCATGGGGAAAGTGAACTGGCGTTTGCCATCTACCCGTTCGTCCGACGTGGATATCCCCAGGGGGCACTACAGAGCGTCCCGGCGGGCGTACGCTCGGCGCTACCTGCCGAACAGGCAACGAGAACGGGAACGGACATGCCAGACGCGGTAGAACAATTGGGACGAGTGAATCGCTTGGTTCTCGAACGTGAGTCCGAACTCGTCGCGCTCGACGGCGCTTTGAACGATCTCTGCGGGACTCGGTCCGGCACGAAGCACGGCGGGCTGCTCGCTTTCGCGGGTCCTGCCGGGGGCGGCAAGACCGCACTGCTCGCCGAGGTCCGCAGGCGAGCGGCGGCGCGCGGCTGCACCGTGCTGTCCGCACGCGGTGGCGAGCAGGAGCAGGGCATGGCCTTCCATGTCGTCCGCCAGCTCGTCCAGCCGGTGCTCGCGGCGGCCTCCGAGGAGGAGCACCGCCGGATACTGGGCAGCTGGTACGACATCGTCGCCCCGGCGGTCGGGCTGGTGGCCTCGGCCGGCGACGGCGCCCCCGATCCCACCGGCGTGCGCGACGGCCTGGACTGGGTGGTGACGCGCTTCGCCGTCCAGCAGGCGCCCGTCGTCCTGATCCTGGACGACGCGCACTGGGCCGACGCGGAGTCGCTGGCGTGGCTGACCGCCTTCGCCCCGCGCGCCGAGGAACTGCCGATGCTGGTGATCGTCGCGTACCGGCCGGACGAACTGCCCGCCGACGCGATGGCGTTCCGCAAACTCGCCGGCCGGCACGGCTCCCGGCCCTTCGACCTGGTGGCGCTCACCCCGGGCGCCGTCCGGCGCATAGTGCGCGACGCCGTGGGGGAGAGCGCCGAGGAGGCGTTCTGCCGTGAGGCGTGGGCGGTCACCGGCGGCAACCCCTTCGAGGTCACCGAGCTCACCGCCAAGATCTGCGACCGCGAACTCAAGGGCCAGCGCGAGGAGATCCCGGAACTGCGCGAACTGGCCTCCGCCGTCAAGGGCAGCGGCCTCATCGAGCGGATCGAGAAACTGGGCCCGTCCGCGGTCCGCTTCGCCTGGGCCGCGGCCGTCCTCGGCACGTCCATCGCACCGCCGCTGGCCGCGGGCGTCGCCGCGCTCGGCCGCGAGGAGGCGGCCGACGCCTTCGAACGGCTGCGGGCCGCGCGCATCCTGACGGTCGGCACCAACGACAGCTCCACCCTGGAGTTCGTCCACCCGCTGATCGCCACCGCCGTCTACCGGGCGATCCCCAGCGCGCTGCGCGTCGGGATGCACGGCGAGGCGGCATCGGCCGTGACGGAAGCGGGACTGGGTGCCGCCACCGCCGCCCGGCACCTGCTGGAACTGCACCCCGAGGGTGACGAGTGGGTGGTGCAACAACTGCGCGGCGCCGCCCGCGAGTACCTGCGGGCCGGTGCGCCCGAGGCGGCCCAGCGCTGCCTCGCCCGCGCCCTGCGCGAACCCCCGCCCTACGGTGAGCGCGCGGCCGTGCTCTTCGAACTCGGCTGCTCCTCGCTCCTCAACGAGCCCGCGAACACGGTCAACCACCTGCGGGCCGCCCTGGAGGAGCCGGAACTCGAACCGGAGCTGCGCGAGGCCATCACCTACCGGCTCGCCCAGGCGCTGGGACACACCGGCCGGATGGCGGAGGCCGCCAGAACCGTCGAGGCCGAGGCCGGCCGGGCCAACAACACCCGCACCCGGCTGCGCATGCAGGCCGAGCAGTTCATGTGGAACGCCTTCCGGGCCGACGAACAGGACTCGCCCGCCCGCTCCCGGCGATTGGCCCGGCTGGCGGACCATCTCACCGGCCGCGGCCCGGCCGAACGCTACATCCTGGGACTGCGCGCCTGGGACGCGATGGTGCGCGGCGAACCGGCCCCCGTCGCGGTCCGCTACGCCGAGGAGGCCCTCGGCGACGGCCTCAGCTGGACCGACGAGAACTGGGGCTTCGAGGTTCCGGTCCTGGTCGCCCTCACCTTCATGTACTGCGACCAGCCGGGCCGCGCCGAGGACCTGTTCACCAAGGGCATCGCGGAGCTGGAACGCAAGGGCTGGCGCGGCGCGCACCTGTCGTTCGGCTTCACGCTCCTCGGGTACATCCGCTACCGCCGCGGGCGGCTCGCCGAGGCCGAGGACCTGGTGCACGCCGGGCTGGGCATCGCCGACCGGGTGGGGCCGGGAGTGCCCGCGCAGTGGTTCGCGATCGGCATCCTCATCGAGATCCTGCTGGCCCGCGGCCGTACCCACGAGGCACAGGAGCTCGCCGACACGTACAACTACGGCGAGGTGATCCCGAACGCGGTGGTCTACCCCGACTCCCAGACGGTCTTCAGCGAACTGCTGCTGGCCCAGGGCATGCGGGGCGACGCCGAACGCCATCTCACGGTGGTCGGCCAGCGGCTGGAGGCGCGCGGCATGCGCAATCCCGGCTGGTGCCCGTGGCAGCTGCACCTCGCCCAGGCGGTGGCGCTCGTCGAGCCCGAACGGGCCGCGGACACCATCCGGGAGGCCGTTCAGCGGGCCCGCCAGTTCGGTACCGCGTCGGCGATCGGGCAGGCGCTGCACGCGTCCGCCGAAGTGACCGGTGGCGCCGACGGTCTGCGGCTGCTGGCCGAGGCCGTCAGCCATCTCGAACGCTCACCCTCGGCGTTCGAACTGGCCCGCGCGCAGGTCGCGTACGGTGCCGCGCTGCGCCGGGCCGGACTACCGCAGGACGCCGCCGACCGGTTGCACGCCGGTCTGGAAGGCGCGCTGCACTGCAACTCGGACGCGCTCGCCGGCCGGGCCCGTGACGAGCTCGCGGCGGCGGGGATGCGCCCGCTGCAGCTGCGCAGTACCGGGACCGACACGCTCACCGGGCCGGAGCGGACGGTGGCGGAACAGGTCGCGGGCGGCCGGTCCACCGCCGAGGTCGCGAAGGAGATGGGCGCCGCGGAACGCGAGGTGACGCGCATGCTGTCCGCCGTCTACCGCAAGGTCGGCACCGATCACGCCGGGCTGGCCAAGGCCCTCGAACAGACATCGGACAACGGGTTCCAGCACTCTGCGCTGGGGCGATGAACCAGGACCTCGGAAGGTAGGGCCGCGGCAGGTCCGGGACAGGGTCCCGGACCGCCCCGCGGGCGTACGCTGAGGTGGCATCGGACGCGCGAGCGCCGAGCGCATCGGGCGCCCGGCGTACGCGGTGGTACCAGGGGGTGCACGATGCCGGAGCACAGGGCCCGTTCAGGGCGCCCGTTGCTCGAACGAGAGCCCGAACTCGCCGCTGTGGACGAGGCGTTGCGCCAGCTCACCGGCTTGCGGGCGGACGGCGGCGAGAGCCGCGAGCGGCCGCGCGGCGGCCTGCTGGCCTTCTCCGGCACCGCCGGGCTCGGCAAGACCACGCTCCTGGCCGAGACCCGCCGGCGCGCGGCCGACCAGGGCTGCACCGTACTGTCCGCCCGCGGCGGCGACCAGGAGCAGCGGGTGGCCTTCCATGTGGCCCGGCAGCTCCTGCAGCCGCAGCTCGCCGGATCCGGTGAGAGCGAACTGCGCTCCTCGCTCGGCAGCTGGTACGGGATCGTCGGCCCGGCGCTGGGCCTGTGCGCGGCGGGCGACGGTGCGGCACCCGACCCGCAGGGCCTGCGCGACGGCCTGGACTGGGTGGTCACCCATCTCGCCCAGCGGCGCGCCCCGGTGGTCCTCGTCCTGGACGACGCCCACTGGGCCGATCCCGAATCGCTGGGCTGGCTCGCAGCGTTCGCGCCGCGCGCCGCGGAACTGTCCATGCTGATCGTCGTCGCCTACCGGCCCGAGGAACTGCCCGAGCACGCCGGGTCGTTCCGCGGACTGCCCGGCAGTACCGGCCACCGGCCCCTGGACCTGGAACCGCTCACCGCGGACGCGATACGCGACCTGGTGCGCGCGTCGGTCGGGGAGCACGCGGACGACGCGTTCTGCCGCGAGTGCTGGTCCGTCACCGCGGGCAACCCCTTCGAG
>NZ_JAPVLS010000134.1:0-17064 GCF_027158125.1 Streptomyces sp. H39-C1 | reverse complement strand
CCCCGCGCGCACAAACAGGTGCGGGCCCGGGCCGTCCGGGGGGGATGGTTGGTCCCGCACCTGTTTGTGCGTGCGGGGCGGGGGCCGGGGCCGTCGTTCGGGGCGGTTACGCGTCCACGGGTATGTCGGTCGGCTGGTCCGCCGCCGCGCGCGGTGCGGGCAGCGGCAGCGCGGTGATGCGGCGCAGTGCTTCGTCCTGGCCGCACGGGTAGGCGCCCAGTGCGGTCTGCCGGGCCACGATCGCCCGCTCGCCGCGCATCAGCCGCCAGCCCCTGCGCAGCAGGACCGTCACGGACTTGCGGCCCTCGGCCAGATCGCGGCGGAACCGCCGCCAGGCCGTGACGGCCGGACTGCCGCGCAGGCACAGGGTGTCCGCCAGCAGTCCCAGTTCGCGGCAGCGGTCGGTGATGTCGGCCGCGAAGATGCCCTCGGCGACGAAGACGGGGGAGCCCGTCAGTTCGACATGGATCTCGCCGGTGATGGAGCTCGACGCGATGTCGTACTCGGGCACCGAGGCGGTGCCGGTCGCGCACAGCGTGCTGATCGCCGCCACCGCCGCGTCCGCGTCCCAGGAGAGCGCCGAGTCCCAGTCCGTGCCGGCGCCGTGCGCCAGTTGGGGGAGGGTCGGGTCGTCGCCCTCCTTGTAGAAGTCGTCGAGGTGCAGCACCGGCAGCCCGGTACGGGCGGCCAGGGACGACTTGCCGGACCCGGAAGGGCCGGCCAGCAGGATCACGCGCGCGGTGGACGGAGAGGAACTCACGAGAGAACAGTGTGCGGCATTGCGCCGACCGGGTGACCCCCCGGGCGCAGGTTTGGACGCTGTGCACTCGTCCAACTACCTTGTGTAGCCGAATGGCGATCCTCCGCGGTGCCGCGCCGTGAGTGTCGCCGGGACGCGTCCCCGTGCCGTGTTCCACCAGATCACCGCACTTCTATGCCAAGCAGGTGGCCATGCCGAACCACGCCCGTCCGAAGCTGAACTCCCTGCTGCGCACCGCGGCCACCGTCACCGTCGCCGCGGCGGCCGCCGCCCTCGCGGCGAGCGGCTCGGCGTCGGCCGGCACGGCGCCGGCCCTCACCGACTCGGCCCTCGGCTCCGATTCGGCCGTCGGCTCGACGCTGGGTTCCGATTCCGCCCTGGGTTACGCGCTGGGCCCGGTCAAGCACCTGACGATCAACCCGCTGGCGCAGACCGGGGTGGACCCGCTGGACAACGTGGTAACCCCGCAGGTGGCGGACTTCAAGCCGGTGTCGACGGGCGCCGTGACCGGGCCGCTCTCCCAGGGGGACTCGGTGTCAGAGCTGCCGCTCGTGGGCCAGCTGTCCACCCTCCTGCCCGGCTGAGGAACCCTCCTCCACGTACGCCGCCCCCTGCCGGCCGGGTGCGGTGCCCGCTTCCGCTCCGCTCCTGGCCTTCGGCACGGCCGCGGCCGGGGTCGCGATGCCGATCGAGGCCGTCGCGACGGCCACTTCCGCGCGCCGGCCGTCGGCGTCGTCCGGGCACAGGCAGCTGGTGTCGGCGGCCTCCGCGACGTACAGCAGGGCGTAGCGGACCTCCTGCGGGTCGCCGGAGCGGACGGCGCGCAGCAGGGTGCGGACGACGCGGGTGGCGTCCACGGCGCGGTGCACGACGCGCGCGGCGGCCCCCAGAGCGGTGAGCGCCGCCACGATGATCCAGACGGTGGCGTCGCTGTCGTGGGTCCACAGGTCGCGCAGGAGCACCAGGGCCAGTCCGAGGAGCGTCAGGCCGCCGAACGAGACGCCGTCGCGGACGGCCAGCTTCCGCAGTACGGAAACCCGCCACCAGGGCGAGTCGTGGAAGTCCGGCGGCAGATGGAGACGGCGGGCCAGCAGCCGGTCGAGGGGCCGGGCCAGCGACAGCACCGGGTCGGTGGACGGCCGCTCGGGCTGCTCGGGTGTCGTGACGGTGGCGGGGACGGCTTCCGAGGGCCGCCAGTGGCGGCTCCAGCGCAGCTGCGAGAGCCCGAAGCCCAGCGCGCTCACCAGCAGTTCGGCCGCGCAGAGCACGCCGAGGATCGGCAGGCTGTCGGTGTCGAAGGCGTTGCCGCGCAGCGGCCGGGGCAGGGCGATGACGTCGATGGTGTCGCCGCGCCGGTAGTGCCCGTCGTCCGCCCGGATGCAGTCGACCTCGGCGTCCCTGCGGGAGCCGTCCCAGGGGTCGGCCCAGCCGACACCGCAGTAGTCGTCCCCGGTGTTCGACGTGACATGGGCGGTGACCTGCTTGCCGAACACGGCGATCGAGGCCACCGGTACGGCGCCGAGCAGCGCCAGGACGGCCAGGACGGCGCACCAGACCGGCAGCCGGGCCGGCAGGGCGCGTGGGGCCGGCCGTCCGGTGGGAGGCGCCTGGAGGGCGGCCCGCAGGGCACGGCTGTCGCCGCGGGCGGTCTCGACGCGGAGGCTGCCGCCCGACGGCGTGCGGTGGACGAGCGCGGTCCGCACGATCCGGCGGCCCGAGCCGGGCGCGGAGCCGGCGCGGGCGTACAGGGTGCGCTCGAAGGTGCCGCCGGGCGGCAGTTCCAGCACCGGTACCGGGCCGTCCGACGACAGGAAGTACAGCGGCCCGCCGGGCAGCGCCACCAGTTCACCGCGCTCGGAGGTACTGGACGGGCCGGTGTCAGGGGATGCGGACGGCGGCTCGTCGACGCGCAGCCGGCTGCGGATCCGTATCGGCCGGCCGGCGGCGATCGCGCGGGCCTTGCGGCGCCCGAGCCACACCGGGACGGACGGCACCAGGAAGCACAGGAACGCGCTGAAGGCGACGTAGGGAAGAACCCCGGTGAAGCCGTCCCACACAGGGATCCTCCGACGGTGGCGCACTGACGCGGGGAGACACGGCGGCGCGGTGAACAGGTACCTGAAAACGCAACGCCCCCCGCGGGTCAAGCCTGCCCCGCGAGGGGTGCCGGTGGACGGAGACCTTGCTCACACGCCCTGGTGCGTGCGTGAGCCTGGATCTCCGCCTGAGGTCGATCGCAGGCCGGTCAGACGCCGATCGGGTGCCAGACGGTCTTCGTCTCCAGGAACGCCTTGAGGCGGTCCAGGCCCGGGTCGGCGGACCAGTCGCCGTCCTTCGCGCCGCGGGGGCGCAGGACGCGCTTCATGTTGTCGGCCGCGGCGATCTGCAGATCCTTCGCCAGGCCGGCGTCCGCGCCCGTCAGGTCGATCGCGTTGACGTCCTGGTGCGAGGCGAGCGACGGAGAGATCTCCGCCGTCCGCCCGGACAGGATGTTGACGACGCCACCGGGCAGGTCCGAGGTGGCGAGCACCTCGCCCAGCGCCAGCGCGGGCAGCGGCGAGTTCTCGCTCGCCACGACGATCACCGTGTTGCCGGTGGCGATCGCCGGGGCGATCACCGAGACCAGGCCGAGGAACGACGACGCCTGGGGGGCGAGGACGACCACCACGCCGGTCGGCTCCGGGGTGGAGAGGTTGAAGAACGGTCCGGCGACGGGGTTCGCCGAGCCGACGATCTGGCCGATCTTGTCGGTCCAGCCCGCGTACCAGATCCAGCGGTCGACGGCCGCGTCCACCTGCGCCGCGGCCTTGGCCTTCGAGATGCCCTCGGCCGCCGCGACCTCGGCGGCGAACTGCTCACGCCGACCGTCCAGCATCT
This sequence comes from Streptomyces sp. H39-C1, assembly GCF_027158125.1. Classification (NCBI taxonomy): domain Bacteria; kingdom Bacillati; phylum Actinomycetota; class Actinomycetes; order Kitasatosporales; family Streptomycetaceae; genus Streptomyces; species Streptomyces sp. H39-C1. Next base: position 13,427 of record NZ_JAPVLS010000134.1, on the reverse strand, counting down.
CGGCGACGCGGTAGAGCACCTGGCCGCGGTTGTACGCGGTGGCGCCCGACCAGCCGCCGAACGCCTTGCGGGCGGCCACCACCGCGTCCCGCGCGTCCTTGCGGGACGACAGCGGCGCGTTGGCGAGCCAGTTGCCCTTGGAGTCGGTCACCTCGTACACCCGCCCGCTCTCGCTGCGGGGGAACTTGCCCCCGACGTAAAGCTTGTACGTCTTGAAAACGCTGAGCCGCTCGGACTTTTCAGACTTCTCAGACATCGAGGTACGCCTCCAGGCCGTGACGGCCGCCTTCGCGGCCGAAGCCCGATTCCTTGTAGCCGCCGAAGGGCGAGGTCGGGTCGAACTTGTTGAACGTGTTGGCCCAGACGACGCCCGCGCGGAGCTGGTTCGCCATCCACAGGATGCGCGAGCCCTTCTCCGTCCAGATGCCGGCCGACAGGCCGTACTGCGTGTTGTTCGCCTTCTCGACGGCTTCAGCCGGGGTGCGGAACGTCAGCACGGACAGCACCGGGCCGAAGATCTCCTCGCGGGCGATCCGGTGCGCCTGGGTGACGTTCGTGAAGAGCGTCGGGCGGAACCAGTAGCCGGCGGACGGCAGGTCGCAGGCCGGGGCCCAGCGATCGGCGCCCTCGGCCTCGCCGGCCTCGGTGAGCTCGGTGATGCGGGCCAGCTGCTCGGCGGAGTTGATGGCGCCGATGTCGGTGTTCTTGTCCAGCGGGTCGCCGACGCGCAGCGTCTGCATACGGCGCTTGAGCGCGTCCAGCACCTCCTCGGCCACCGACTCCTGGACCAGGAGGCGGGAGCCGGCGCAGCAGACGTGCCCCTGGTTGAAGAAGATGCCGTTGACGATGCCCTCGACGGCCTGGTCGACCGGCGCGTCGTCGAAGACGATGTTGGCGGCCTTGCCACCCAGCTCCAGCGTGATTTTCTTGTCCGTGCCGGCGATGGAGCGGGCGATGGCCTTGCCGACCTCGGTGGAGCCGGTGAAGGCGACCTTGTTGATGTCGGGGTGCTCCACGAGCGCCGCGCCGGTGGCGCCGTCGCCCGTGATGATGTTGACGACGCCCTTGGGCAGCCCGGCCTGGCGGCAGATGTCCGCGAAGAACAGGGCGCTGAGCGGGGTCGTCTCGGCGGGCTTGAGCACCACCGTGTTGCCCGCGGCGAGCGCCGGGGCGATCTTCCACGCCAGCATCAGCAGCGGGAAGTTCCACGGGATGACCTGGCCGGCCACGCCCAGCGGGCGCGGGTCGGCGCCGTAGCCGGCGTGGCCGAGCTTGTCGGCCCAGCCCGCGTAGTAGAAGAAGTGCGCGGCGACCAGCGGCAGGTCGGTGTCGCGGGTCTCGCGGATCGGCTTGCCGTTGTCCAGCGACTCCAGCACGGCCAGCTCGCGGGAGCGCTCCTGCACGATGCGGGCGATCCGGAACAGGTACTTGGCGCGCTCGGCGCCGGGCAGCGCGGACCACTTCTCGAACGCCTTGCGGGCGGCCTTCACCGCCCGGTCGACGTCCTCGGCCCCGGCCTGGGCGACCTCGGAGAGGACCTCCTCCGAGGAGGGCGAAACGGTCTTGAAGACCTTGCCGTCGGCGGCCTCGGAGAACTGGCCGTCGATGAAGAGCCCGTACGACGGCGCGATGTCGACGACCGCGCGGGACTCGGGTGCGGGTGCGTATTCAAATGCCATGTCGGTCAGTCCACCGTCACGTAGTCGGGACCGGAGTATCGCCCGGTGCTGAGCTTCTGGCGCTGCATCAACAGATCGTTGAGCAGGCTGGATGCACCGAATCGGAACCAGTGCGGGGACAGCCACTCCTCGCCGAGCGTCTCGTTGACCATCACCAGGTACTTGATGGCGTCCTTCGTGGTGCGGATGCCGCCGGCCGGCTTCACTCCCACTTGTACACCCACCGCGTCGCGGAAGTCGCGGACGGCCTCCAGCATCAGCAGCGTGTTCGGCGGGGTCGCGTTGACCGCGACCTTGCCCGTCGAGGTCTTGATGAAGTCGGCGCCGGCGAGCATCGCGAGCCAGGAGCAGCGGCGGATGTTGTCGTACGTCGCCAGCTCGCCGTTCTCGAAGATCACCTTGAGGTGGGCGGCGCTGCCGTCCGGCCTTTGGCAGGCCGTCTTGACGGCCCTGATCTCCTCGAAGACCTGCAGGTAGCGGCCGGTGAGGAACGCACCACGGTCGATGACCATGTCGATCTCGTCCGCGCCCGCGGCCACCGCGTCGGCGGTGTCGGCGAGCTTCACCGGCAGCGCGGTGCGGCCGGCCGGGAAGGCGGTGGCGACGGAGGCGACGTTGATGCCGGATCCGCGCAGCGCCTCCTTCGCGGTCTTCACCATGTCGGGGTAGACACAGATCGCGGCGACCTTGGGGGCCGTGCGGTCGGTGGGATCCGGATGGATGCCCTTGGCGCACAGCGCCCGGACCTTGCCGGGGGTGTCCGCGCCTTCGAGCGTGGTCAGATCGATCATGGAGATCGCCAGGTCGATGGCGTAGGACTTCGCCGTCGTCTTGATCGAACGGGTGCCGAGCGTGGCGGCGCGGGCTTCGAGGCCGACGGCATCGACACCGGGCAGTCCGTGGAGGAAGCGGCGGAGTGCGGTGTCCGAGGCGGTCACGTCCGCCATCGTCGCCAGCCGGGCCGCGGCTTCTGGGCCGAAAGCGGGAACAGTGGGCATGGTCACCACATGAGCATATCTACGCGCGTAGCGACCTGTCACCACCACCCCCCTGATTCGTTCGCCACACCCGGGCGTGTTCGCGGCGGGGCGGGCGGGTGCCTCCGGGGCTGTGTGCGCTGCGGTGTCGGCTGCCGTGGCGGCCGTGGGGCCGGGTGGGCGCACAGGGCCCGCGCCGCAAGGCCACAGGGGGGATGGCCGGCCCCTTTTCCTACCACCGCTTCCTGCTACCGCGCTGTTTTCTCGATCCATGCCGACGCCGTACCGATCTGTCCCGATGCCGTACCGCAACCTGTGCGCGACCGGCCGCGCGGCACCCGTCAGGCAGAATCGGGCCTTATGACGAGTTCCGACGACCCCACGCCGACCCCGCAGCCCGACCGGCCGAAGTACGACGACCGCGCCTACCGGTCGGTGGCCGGCATCGTCACCGGCACGCTGCTGATCGCGCTCTCCCTGTGGCTCGGCGCCGACGCGGTGCTCCGCGGCTCGGGACGCACCCCGTGGCTGACCCTCGCCGGGCTCCTGGCGGCCCTGCCCCTGCTGGCGGCCTTCACGATCCGGCCCGCCGTCTTCGCGGGCGAGGAACGGCTCCGCATCCGCAATCCCTTCCGGACGATCACCGTGCCGTGGTCGGCCGTGGAACACCTGCGGGCCGGCTACTCCACCGAGGTCGTCGCCGGCGGCCAGCGCTTCCAGCTCTGGGCGATCCCGGTCTCGCTGCGCGCCCGCAAGCGCGTCGCCCGCCAGACCGCCCGCGCCGCCACCGCGACGGCCCGCCAGTCCTCCGCCCTCAACGCCCCGGAGATCCCGCCCCGCGCCTGGTCCGACCAGGCCGTCGACGAACTCCGCGAGCTCGCCGAGACCAACGCCGCCAAGCCCGGCGCCCAGGGCGAGGTCAGCGTCCGCTGGGCCTACGAGGTCATCGCCCCGATCATCACCGGCGCCATCGTCCTGGCCGTCCTCCTCGTCATCGGCTGACCCCCGGCCGCTCCGACGGCCGGCGTCAGATCACGGGCATCACGGGCAGGCGGTATTCGAGTTCGTACAGGTGGCCTGCCTTCACCATCACGGAAGCCTCGATAGGGCGGCCACCATCGGAGTGGACCACCCGGAAGGTGCGCAGCACGCACACCTCGGCGGGCAGCTCCAGCACGGTGAATTCCTCGGACGTCGGCGGACGCGCGGAGACCCGGTCGACGAACTCCCGGGGCGGATGGCCCAGCTCGGCGAGGAGCGTCGGTGATCCACCGCGGATGCGTCGGCGGTCGGTGAGACGAGTGCCCCGGGCCAGTTCGACCGGGTAGTAGGAGCGCACGAGCTCCGCCGGCTCGTCGTCGAGCAGCATGAGCCGGGACCGGAGTACGGCGGTCCCGCCGTCCGCCAGTCCGAGCGCCTCCGCGACATCATGCGGGGCCGTAACCTCCGCGACATCGAGGATCCGGGTCGCTCCGGTCCGCGAACGGGCTGCCGCCTGCTCCATCCAGCGATCCGGCGCGCCGCTCTCCGGCGGCGGGATGTACGAGGCCGGAACAATGGTGTGGTTCGGCTGCTCGCGGATGAAGACCCCTTTTCCGGGATGCCCGACGGCGAAGCCCTCGCCCTTCAGGATCTGGAGCGCCTTCTGGACGGTGGTGCCGACCACGCCGAACTCGTTCATGAGCTGTTGTGTGGAAGGCAGCTTGCTGCCCGGCTCCAATCGGCGCGCCATGATCCGGTCACGCAGTTCCGCAGCGATCTGCTGATGGGCGGGCCGGGTGTCGTTCCAGTGGGGCATGCGTCAGCCGAGCCGGAGCCGGTAGCGCAGCACGCGATCGCTTGCGGTCATGGTCATCACGCAGGCCTCCATCGGTTGATCGTCACCGGAGAGGATAAGCCGCGACAGGAGGATCACCGGGTCCTGTTCGCCGAGTTGAAGGGCTTCCCGTTCCACTTCGGTGGGCATACGTGCGGTGACCGATTCCTCGACGTGCCCCGCCACATGGCCGAGCCGGGCGAGCAGCGTGACTGCTCCTCCGGGCACCTTCCTCTGCTCGGCGAGCTCGGTGCCGGCCGCGATGCGGGCCGGGTAGTACGAGTCCGCGAGCTCCACGGGCAGGCCATCAAGCAGGATCAGGCGTCGTCGTACGACCACCTGCTCGCCCTCCGGGAGGCGTAGGGCCCGGGCGACTTCAAGCGGAGGCACGACCATCCCCGCAGCGAGAAGTCGCTGTCCGCCGCGACGGTTGTTCTCCGCGGCCTCCTCCGTCCACGCGTCCGACCGGCCCTGCCCACGGGGAGTCAGGTACCGCGTCGATTCGCTCTCCCATTCCTCGTTCGTCAAGGGCCGTTCCTTCCATCGGCGGACCTCCAACGTATCGCCAGGAGCCGTGGAGGCGGAGTTGCTGACACCTTGCAACCTTAAGTCGATTCGCCTTAAGGTTTGCTGTGAGCTTCGCAACACCCTTGCGAGGCACTGCTGCAGGGGGATCGATGGACCCAATGCATTCCGAGCCCGTCCCGTCGGGGGCCGCGCAACGATTCTTCGACGCCGTACCGGCATCGATCGCCATAGCCCGCGACTTCGCGACCACAACTCTGGCGGCCTGGGGCCTGTCAGGACGAGCCGATGACGTACGGCTCTGCGTCTCCGAGCTCGCCTCCAACGCCCTCACCCACGCCGCCGCCCCCGGCCGCGGATTTCTCGTGAAGGTGGCCGCCGCCGGTGGGTGGGTCCGAATCGAGGTCCACGACAGCAGTAGGACCGTGCCGCGCATTCGGCGGTCCGGCTCTACGGACATCTCCGGGCGCGGCCTGCTGATCGTCGATGAGCTCTCCGACGGTTGGGGCGTCGAGGACCGCGAACCGATCGGCAAGGTGGTCTGGTCGCGATTCAGGGCCGAGTCCGCGTCCGAATCCGGAGCGGGCGCCAGCACCGACGCCCGGCCCGACATGCGCGGGCGGGGCGACATCCTGCACGGGCGCCCGGCCCTCGTGATCGGGTTCGGCAAGCTCGGATCGAGCATTGCCCGGCTGCTGCACGCCAAGGGCGTCCATGTGACCGTCTTCGACATCGACCCCGTCCGCCGGACGCAGGCGCTTTCTCAGGGCTTCACCGTCGCCCGGGACCGGGAGAGCGCGCTGAACGGGGCAGGGCTGGTGCTCTGCGCCACGGGCGCGATCTCGTTACGCGGGGAGGACTTCCCGCATTTGCGCAATGGAGCGTACGTCGCCACCGTGACGAGCAGTGAGGATGAACTGGAACTGCTCGGACTGCCGGACGTCTACACCCGAGCGACGGTGAGCGAGCACGTGACCCGCTACCGGACCACGGGCCACTACTTCTATCTGGCCAACGGCGGCAACGCCGTCAACTTTCTGCACGGCGCCAGCGTGGGGCCTTTCATCTTCCTGGTGCAGGCCGAGATCCTGGCGGCCATCAGGATGCTCACCCGCGGTGATCTCGAATCCGGTATGCACGAGGTCAGCGCGACCGACCGCGCCGCCATCGCGGCGATCTGGCTCAACTACTTCAACAGGTGATCGACTTGGCCATCACGTCCGAACACATCCGTGCCACCGTTGACGCGTACCTGGACGCGCACCCTGAGGAGAAGGACGCGCTGTCCGTCGTGCTCGGGCTGCTTGACGACGGGGCCGACCTCAGCAGCCGTCAGGAGTTCCGCGGGCATGCCACGGCCGGCGCGGTTCTCGTCAACCGGGAGGGCGAGGTCCTGCACATTCACCATCTGGCTCTGGACACGTGGCTGCTGCCCGGCGGCCACCTCGAACCGCAGGACACCACGCTGCATGACGCGGCCCTGCGGGAGCTCACCGAGGAAACGGGTATCGCCATGGAATCGGTCACCTCGGTCGGCGACCGGCCCGTTCACATCGATACTCATCCGATCCCGGCCAACGCCGCCAAGGGCGAACCCGGCCACCGGCACATCGACTTCCGGTTCCTCTTCCGCACCGCGGCCGATGTGAGGGAACTGCAGGCCGAAGAGGTGACCGACTTCGCTTGGCGTGACGCGCCGACCCTTGCCGATGAGCGACTTCGTCAGCGGGTCCGCTCCGGGATCCGCTGAACCGGAGGGCGGAGAGCGCTTGCTCGGGTGGGGTGAACGAGGGGCAACTTCGTGGTGAAGGCATGCTGTGGTGCTCCTGTGAGTACGCCCTTTGTCTGCGCAGTCTCATTACATTGCGTGTGCTGCATGTCTGCCGCATATGCAGCCTTCCTTGAGACGGCCAGCAGGGGTGGGGGATGGCAGCAGGGGACACGGGGGGCGCGGCCGGGGTCGGTGCGCGCTGTCGGATAGACATCGATGACGAGGGATTTCACTCCTGGCGGCTCACCGCCCAGAACGGGCGGACGGTAGCGGTCGGCGCAACCGCTTACCCGGACTACGGGGAGTGCCTGCGGGCGTTCGGGCGGTTGTGTGCCGGGTCGGAGGGGCTGCCCGGGGGAGTGCAGCACGCCGCCGACAGCAACGGCTGGGTGTGGCGGCTGCGCGGTGCGGACGGGCAGACGGTCGCCGTCTCGTCGCGGGCCTACGAGCGGCACTCGACCTGCCAGACCGCCTACGACCGCTTCCGCGCGCTGCTTGCCGAGATGGGTGCCGCCGGGACCGAACAGGTGGACAACGGTCTCTCCGAAGGAGCCGATGTGCGGTAACTGACGCCATGTGAAACGAAGTTGCCTCTACGGGGCCCCTCGTTCACATCGCCTTGCGCACGCGTCCACCGCACCCCGTGAACGTCAGCCATGTGACGACACGAACGCATGACCGACCACCCGCGGCAGCCGCCGCCGAGGACGTACCGAGGCGGCTGCACGCGGATCCCGGGCTGCCCGACCGTGTCTTCCGCGCGGTGGCCCGGGGCGGTGGGGGGTTCGTGCTGGCGGTGATGCTGCTGGTCGGCGGGTTTCTGCTCTACCGGGCGTGGCAGGCGCTGTCGAAAGCCGGCTTCTCGTTCCTCACCACGGAGGCGTGGGAGCCCGACGCCGGGAACTTCGGCATCGCGGCCGTCCTCACCGGCACGGTGCTCATCGCCCTCGTCGCGATCTGCTTCGCCGTACCGCTCGCCATCGGTACGGCGCTCTACATCTGCGAGTACTCGCCGCCCCGGCTGCGCCAGACGCTGATCAGTCTGGTCGACCTGATGGCCGCCGTGCCCTCGGTGGTCTACGGGCTGTGGGGGCTGTTCTTCCTCCAGGGGCACGTGCTGGGCACGGCGCGCTGGATCGCCCGGTACTTCGGCTGGTTCCCGCTGTTCAAGGTCGACGGCGCCGACCCGTCGGACCCGCTCGCGACCGCCACCGTCTACACCTCCTCCACCTTCGTCGCGGGCATCGTCGTCGCGCTGATGGTCGCGCCGATCGCCTGCTCGGTGATGCGGGAGGTCTTCTCGCAGGCGCCGGTCGGTGAGCGGGAGGGCGCCTACGCGCTCGGTGCGACGCGCTGGGGCATGATCCGCAGCGTCGTGCTGCCGTTCGGCAAGGGCGGCATGATCGGCGGCACGATGCTGGGCCTGGGCCGCGCGCTCGGCGAGACCATCGGCGTGTACCTGATCATCTCGCCGGTCTTCGCGGTCCAGCCACACATCCTGCAGAACGGCTCCAGCTCCGTCTCCTCGCTGATCGCCCTGCGGTACGGCGAGGCCAGCGAGTTCGGCATGTCCGCGCTGATGGCCGCGGGCCTCGCGCTCTTCCTGATGACCCTCGTCGTCAACTTCGCCGCATCGTCGATCGTCGCCCGCAGCCGGTCCGGCGCGGCCAGCGACTCCTGAGGAAGGCCCGATGACCCTCGTCGCCCCGCCGCGCGGAGACAACGCCATGAGCGCCCAGAACTCCCCGCGCACCACTCTTCCCTCGAAGTCGACGTCACCCGACGCCGGGAGCCCCCGCGAGCCGCGCCGCCGGCTCGCGCTGCTGCGTGCCACCGATGTGTACGCGGTGCTGGGCGCCGCGGCGGCCTCGCTGAGCATCACCGCGCTGCTCTTCACCCGGCTGCTGCCGTTCAGCGGCGGGCTCGGCTTCACGCTCGTGGCGTACGGGCTCTTCCTCGGGCTGTACGCGCTGCTGGTCTCCTTCGACGAGGACGGTCCCGCCGTCCGCGACCGGGTGGCGGCCGTCCTCGCCCAGAGCCTGGGCCTGCTGATGCTCGCCGCGCTCGCCTTCGTCGTCGTCTACACCCTGTGGGAGGGCCGCAAGGCGCTGCCGCACCTGAACTTCTACACGCAGGACATGGCGTCGGCCGGGCCCCTCGACCCGCTGGCGGCGGGCGGGATCCTGCACGCGATCACCGGCACGCTGGAGCAGATCGGGATCGCGCTGGTGGTCACCGTTCCGACCGGGCTGCTGTGCGCGGTGTTCCTCAACGAGGTGCCGGGCCGGTTCGCGCGCTTCGTGCGGACCATCGTGGAGGCCATGACGGCCCTGCCGTCGATCGTCGCGGGCCTGTTCATCTACGCCACCGCGATCCTCACCCTCGGTCTCGACCGCTCAGGACTGGCCGCCGCCCTCGCGCTCTCCGTGATGATGCTGCCGATCATCATCCGCGCCGCCGACGTCGTCATCCGGCTGGTGCCCGGCCCGTTGCGCGAGGCCGCGTACGCCCTCGGCACCTCGCGCTGGCGGACGGTGTGGCACGTGGTGCTGCCCACCGCCAGGTCCGGGCTCACCACGTCCGTGATCCTCGGCACCGCGCGCGGCATCGGGGAGACCTCGCCGGTGCTGCTCACCGCCGGATTCACCGCCGTCACCAACACCGATCCGCTGTCGGGGCCGCAGGTCTCGCTGCCACTGGCCACGTTCGAGTTCATCAAGTCGCCCGAGCCGACGATGATCGCCCGCGGATTCGGCACGGCCGCCGTGCTGATGGCGCTCGTCCTGCTGCTGTTCGTCGCCGCCCGGGTGATCGGCGGGCGCGGCCCAGGCCGGCTGACCCGCCGCCAGGAACACCGCCGTGTGCTGGCCTCGCGCCGCGACGCGGCCCGGTTCGCCGCACGGTTCGCCGCCCGCGCCGAGGAACAGCTCGACTCCGGCTCCCGTGCATCCGCCCCGACCAGGAGTGCTTCGTGATACCCGCACCCGTACTACCGCCCGCTGATGCCCGCCGCATCCGCGCCGCCCGCGCCGTCGCCGCGCTCCTCGCGCTCCTCTGCGTGCTGCTCGCCGTCGAGCTGCCCGCGGCACCCGCCGCGCACGCCGACTCGTACACCAAGATCAGCGGGGCGGGGTCCACCTGGAGCTCCAACGCGCTGGACCAGTGGCGCCGCAACGTCACCCAGTACGGGATGACGGTGAACTACGCGGCGGTCGGATCGTCCGTCGGGCGCGAGCAGTTCAAGAACGGGGTCTCGGACTTCGGCGTCTCGGAAATCCCGTACGGGCTGACCGAGTTCGGCGTGAAGGAGGCGCCGCCGAAGCGCGGCTACGCCTATATGCCGATCGTGGCGGGCGGCACCTCGTTCATGTACAACCTCAAGATCGGCGGCAAGCGGGTCACCAACCTGCGGCTGTCCGGCGCGGTGCTCACCAAGATCTTCACGGGGAAGATCACCATGTGGAACGCACCCGAGGTCGCGGCCGACAACCCCGGCCTGACGCTCCCGGCCCGCCGGGTCATCCCCGTCGTCCGCTCCGACGGTTCCGGCACCACCGCGCAGTTCAGCACCTGGATGGCCAAGGAGCAGAGCGGCCTGTGGAACGACTACTGCCGCCGCGCCGGCAAGCCGACGCCCTGCGGCCTGACGTCGTACTACCCGGTCATCCCCGGCTCCGGGTTCACCGCCCAGTCCGGCTCGCTCGGCGTCTCCGGCTACGTCCGGCAGCCCCAGGCGGAGGGCGCGATCACGTACGTCGAGTACTCGTACGCGATCAAGACCGGCTTTCCCGTCGCCAAGCTGCTCAACAGCAGCGGCTACTACGTCGAGCCGACGGCCTCCAGCGTCGCTGTGGGCCTGATGTCCGCCCGGATCAACGACGACAAGAACTCCACGGACTATCTGACGCAGATCCTCGACAACGTCTACCGCTCCGGTGACCGCCGGGCCTACCCGCTGTCCAGCTACAGCTACATGATCGTCCCGACCACGAACGAGGCGCCGTTCACCGAGGACAAGGGCAGAACGCTCGGGGCCTTCGCCTACTACTTCCTCTGCGAGGGGCAGCAGCAGGCCGACCAGCTCGGCTACTCGCCGCTGCCCATCAACCTGGTGCAGGCCGGGCTCTCGCAGGTCCGCCGGATCCCCGGCGTCGAGGCCAAGAACGTCGACATCAAGGGTTGCCGCAACCCCACCTTCTCCTCCGACGGCTCCAACACCCTCGCCAAGAACGCCCCGTACCCGCAGCCCTGCGACAAGCGCGGGACGACGCAGTGCTCGACGGGCACGGCGGGTGCCAGGAACCAGCAGACGCCGGTGAAGTCCGGCGCCAACGGCGGCAGCTCGTCCGGCAGTTCGTCCGGCAGTTCGTCCGGAACCACCGGCGGGACGACTGCCGGCACGTCCGGCGGCACCGCGGCGGGCGGGACCACCGCCGGCGCCACGACGGCGGGCGCGACGACCGGCACCACTGGCGCCACGGCCATCGACCCGGACACCGGGGAGCAGCTGCCGGCCGACAGCGGCGGTGGCGGCGACGCGACCGTGGCGGGCAACCCCGTCTCGCTCGCCGCCGACGGGCAGGGCGCGCTGCGCACCACGCTGATGGCGCTCTCCGCGATCCTGCTGCTCGGTGTGGTCGTCGGCCCGCCGATCGCCGCCCGCGCACTGGGCGCGCGCAGCGGCCGCAGCGGCCGCACCGCCCGCACCCCAGGCAAGGGAGCGGACGCATGAACAGGCTCAACAGCAAGCGCGCGAGCAGGCGTCCGGGCCGGCAGATCCTCGGGTTCGCCGCTCTCCTCGCGGCCCTCGTCATCGCCCTGCTGCCACTGCCCGTCACCACGTCCCAGGCCAGCGCCGCCGACGGCGAGGAGTCGGCCGTCACGCTCTCCGGCAGCAAGGGCCGCTACGACGACTTCTCCGCTCTGAAGGTCACCGTCCACCAGACGAAGAAGCTGCGGGCGCAGGGCGTCCGGGTGACCTGGACCGGCGGGGCACCGACCACCGACACCGAGTTCACCTCCAACTATCTGCAGATCATGCAGTGCTGGGGGGACGGCCGGAACGGGCCCGACCGGGAGAACTGCGAGTTCGGTGCCTCGGGCATCGGCGGCACCGGCGGCCGGTGGGCCGGCCAGCGGGCGCTGCCCGACCAGGTCGACCCAGGCGAGAAGACGTACGTCCTGGACCCGGCGCACCCCTTCGACAACCCCTTCGTGCCGTTCCGCCCGGTCAAGGGAAAGCCGACCAAGTCGTCCACGGACTTCACCTACTTCGGGCCCATCGACACCAACGAGCAGCCGTTCGTACGCGTCGGGGCCGACGGCACCGGGGAGTCGGTCTTCGAGGCGCAGACCGTCGTCCAGGCGCCCCATCTCGGCTGCGGCGACGCCACGGCCGCCGGCCCGCGGCACTGCTGGCTGGTCGTCGTGCCGCGCGGGGCGCACGACACGGACGGTACGACGGCGACCGCCGGGGACAAGGTCGACGCGTCCGGGCTGTCCACCACCAGCTGGGAACAACGGCTCGTCTTCCGGCTGGACTTCCTGGCCACCGGCTCCTACTGCCCGATCGGCCAGCCCGAGTCCCGCACCATCGGTTCGGAGATGGTGACGGACGCCCTCACGTCCTGGCAGCCCACGCTCTGCCAGAGCACCGGTACGACCTTCGGGTTCAGCCAGAGCGGCGAGCCCTACGCCCGCCGCCAGGTGACGGCGGCGGCCGCCGCCGCCCCCGGTCTGGCCTTCACCCTCGACCCGGTGGAGGCCGCGGAAGGCGGGCCACCCGTCGTGCACGCGCCGGTCGCGGTCTCCGGCCTCACCCTCGGGTTCTACATCGAGACACCGGGCTCCGGCGAACTGCAGGAAATGAGACTGACGCCACGGCTCGTCGCGAAAATGCTCACGCATTCCTATATCCGTGACGTGCCGGGCTGGCAATTGGCGCAGCCGCCCGCACATGTGGCGAAGAATCCGGCGTCCCTGCGCAACGACCCGGAATTCATCGCCCTCAATCCGCAGTACAAGAACTGGGCGGTCGACGCGGCCCGGCCGCTTTCCCTGCTGGTGCCGCTGGACGAGACCGACACCGCGCGCCTGGTCTGGCAGTGGCTGCGGTCGGACCCGGAGGCCAGGGACTTCCTCGCCGGGAAGCCGGATCCCTGGGGCGCGAAGATCAATCCGTACTTCGGCAGCCTGACCCTGGACAAGGACACCGGCCTGACCGACTTCCCCAAGTCCGACCCGACGCTGTCGCCCGCGCTCTCCGTACCCCCGAACGACCCGCTCCAGTACGGGATCACCGACCTGGACCCGTACACCCAGGACATGCACGACAGCGCCCAGCGCACCCGGCGCGGCAACACCGGGCGGACGATCGTCGCCGAGCTCGACAGCAACGCCCACAAGGCGAAGCTGGTCAGCCAGGCCTCCAAGCCCGGCGACCGGGCCGTCATCGCCCTCGTCGACTCCGCCTCCGCGGCCCGGTACGGACTGCGGACCGCCGCGCTGCGCACCGCCGACGGCACGTTCGTGAAGCCGACGAACGACGCGCTCGCCAAGGGCGTCGGCACGATGCGGCCGTCGGCCGTCCCCGGGGTGCTGACCCCCGACCCCGCGAGCGCCAGGGGCGGGGCGTACCCGCTGACCACCGTCACGTACGC
>NZ_JAPVLS010000133.1:0-18020 GCF_027158125.1 Streptomyces sp. H39-C1 | reverse complement strand
GGCAGTGAGAGCGGTACGAGGACGGCGGTGGCGACGTTCTGCGCGGTGTCCATGGCCCGCGCCTGCCAGCCCGACCAGGAGCGGAAGAACGAGTCCTCGGCCCCCTCCGCCTTCAGTGTCTCGATGGCGGAGATCCCGGCGAAGGCCACCCCGTCGCGCTTGTGCTGCTCGGAGTGGAGCTGGTGCAGCATGCCGCCGCGCCGCCGGTCGGCGAGTTTCAGGGCCGCGATGTCGATGACCGCCACCACCACCGGCACGATTGCCAGCCGGGGTTGCAGCCAGATCAGAGCCGCGAGATGCGCGGCGGCGGTGGCGGCCGAGGCGGCGGCGCCGGCGGCGCGGTACGAGAGCAGCGCCGAGAGCCCGTCGTTGATCTGGACCCTGGTCACCAGACCGCCGAGCTGCCTGCGGTGGAAGAACGAACCGGGCAGCCGCAGCATGCGCCACAGGAATCCGGTCGAGGTGCGGGCCGCCATGGAGGCCAGCACCCGGTTGACGACGCTCTGTTGCAGCCAGGTGCCGAGCAGCACCGCGGCGGCCGAACCGCCGGTGGCCAGGACCAGCGGGAGGGCCCAGGCGCCGGTTCCGCCGATCGTCACCGAGGTGAGGTAGGCCCGCAGCAGGAACGCCGCGGCCATCGCGGGAACGGTGAGCAGCACCGCGACCAGCACGGCGATCAGCAGCGCGAACCCGTACGGCCGGATCCTCGTCAACAGCCCCCGCAGGAACGGGAACCGGGCTCCGCCCCGTTCGAAGTCCGGCCCCGGTTCGAAGCCGACCGCGATGCCCGCGAAGGAGTCCCAGAACTCGGCCGGTGTCGCCGAATGGCTGCCCAGCGAGGGATCGTTGACGCGTACGCGGCCGCGCTTGATGCCTTCGAAGACCGCGAAGTGCGGACCGGTGACGAGCACCATCGACGGCACCGGCACGGCGTCCAGGCCCAGCAGCCGGTCCTCGCCGCGCACCACCCGGCGGCCCCGCGCCACCAGGCCGTAGCGGCCCGCGGCGCGGGCCACCGCGGCGGCGCTCACACCGTCGCGGGAGACACCGCAGGAGCGGGACGCCTCGTGCAGGGTCGTCCGGCGGCCGAACGCGCCGAGGACGATCGCGAGACAGGCGGCGCCGCAGTCCTGCTCCTCCATCTGCGGGACGACGGGCGTCCGCAGATAGCGGCGCCGGCGGCCCGCGCGGACAGCGCTGCTCTTCGGTGGCGGACCCGGGGCGGCCGCCGCCGGCTCCTGGCTCTTCCGCTCCTCGGCGGTCCGGGTGTCGAGGCTCATCGCCCGGCCCCCGTACCCAGGATGACCTGGTAGGGGCGGCGGGAGCCGAGGTCGACGGAGACGTCCACGGGCACCGGGCCGTACGTCGGGGGCAGCGCGCCGGACGCGGCATCCGGCACGGCGGTGATCGTCCAGACCGGGTCGGCCCCCGACCCCAGGTCGCTTTCGCCGAGCGGCAGTGCGCCGTCGAGCGAGTCGGCGCGGGCGGGATACGGGTCCACGGCCGTGATGCGGGCGCGCACCGTGCCGGACGGCAGGGGCAGCAGTACGGACTGGCCGGGTCGCAGGCGTGCCAGGTCCCGGGCGGAACCGGTGTAGAGCCGCAACGTGGCCGGTTCGCCGGCCGGGTCGAGCGCGAGCAGCGCGGCCCCGGCCGGCAGAGTGCCGCCGGGCGCGGTCAGCACACCGGCGACCGTGCCGTCCGCGGGAGAGCGGAGCTCGGCGGTGCCGCCCGGGCCGGGGGCCGTGGTGCGCAGCAGCGCGAGGAGCTGCCCGCGGGTGACCCGGTCCCCCGGGCGGACCCGCAGGTCGAGCACCGTACCGGCGACGTCGGCCCGGGCGAGGACCGGCGCGGGGCCGTGGGCCAGCACGCCGTGCAGGGACAGGGTGTTCGGGAGCGACCCCCAGCCCACCCAGGCACCGCCCGCCCCCAGGGCCAGGACCAGGGCGACGAGGGCGGAGGAACCGGGGCGGTCGAGGCCCGGTTCGAGCTGTGCGGCAGCCGCCGCGGCGGCGATCGTCACCGCTTGAGCGGACGGGCCCGTTCGCTCCGCTGACGCGGGCGGTTCTCCGTCGGGGACGGCCGGGACGGTCTTCATCGGGATCGTTGTCGTCATCGCCGTCACATCCCCGCGCCGAGGGAGGTGAGCTGCCTGACCTCGACGGGCAGTTCCCGCAGCCCGCCGAAGACGAACTGCTCGCTCCAGCGGGCGGTGCTCTCGTCGAGCGGGGTGCTCAACTCCCGCTCGGCGCCTGCCGCCGCGAGCAGGGCCAGGACCGTTCCGCCGGCCATCAGCGACAGCGGAGCGCCCAGGCAGTGGTGCGGCCCGTGTCCGAAGGCCAGATGTCGGCGCTCCGCCCGGGCCGGGTCGAATCGGTCGGGATCGGGGAAGCGGCGCGGATCGCGGTTGGCGGCCGCGTACAGCAGCAGCACCACCCGTCCGGCGGGCAGCAGTGTGTCCCCGGCCTGTACGTCGCCGCCCAGCCCGCGGGCGCTGGCCCGTACCGGGCTGCCCAGCCGCTGGCATTCGTCGAAGACGGCCTCGGCGGTGTGCGGTTCCGCGCGGATTCCGGCGGCCAGCGCGGGGTTCCGCAGCAACTGCCAGGCGGCGACCGCGAGTCCGGAGGTGAGTGTTTCGAGCCCGTTGGCGAACAGCATGACGACGAAGGCGAGCAGGTCCTCGTCGTCCAGCTGTCCCGCGTCCCTGGCCAGGACGAGGCGGCTGATGAGATCGCCGCCGGGACGCGCCGCGCGGGCGGCGCACAGCTCTTCGACCCAGTCGCGGAACCCCTCGAACTCGGCGTCCAGGGCGGCGGTCTGTTCGGCGCCGGCGAACGGGTCCAGGAGGGACCGGGCGACCAGTCCGGCCCAGCCGGTGACCCGCTCGCGCTCTTCGGGCGGCACGTCGAGGATCGCGCACGACACCGCCACCGGCAGCGGCACGGCGAGGTCGGCCACCAGGTCGAAGGAGCCGCCGGCCAGCAGGGGCGCGAGCAGTTCCTCGGTGGTGTTCTCGATCCTGGCGCGAATCTCGGCGAGCCGGCGGGCGCTGAACGCGGCGGTCGCGAGGCGCTTCAGCCGGGTGTGGTCGGCGCCGTCCCGCATCGGCAGCGTACGGGCGAGCACCTGGGCGAGTGCGGAGGAACCGGGGCGGTCGAGCCCGATCGCGGCGGGGTCCACCGCGGTTCCGGGGTGCATCAGGACGGTGACGATCTCCTCGTAGCCGGAGATGACGTGGACGCGTCCCAGGTCCAGTACCGGGGCCTCGGTCAGCAGCCGCCGGTAGAGCCCGGCGGGGTCGCGTCGCGCGGCCGGGTCCTGGATGAACCGCGTGAGCTGGTGGCGGAGGCTTTCCATGCCCGGTTCTCCTTGTCGGTCCGTGAGTTGGTCGATGTATCGATGTGTCGTTGTGTCGTCAGGGATGGAGCCGGGTGCCGGACGAGGGGCGCCCCGGTGGGACCGTTCAGGTCCCACCGAGGCGCGGATTCCCGCGGCCGTGGCGGGCCGGCGGAGCGATGACGCCCGCCGGCCCGGCCTCAGTCGGCCGCTACTGCGTCAGACTCGGAGGCCTTACCAACACGGACCGTGAGGTCAGTTGGAGACCGAGCTGAAGGACGAGACCGGGCAGGCCGCGGAGAGCAGCGAGCTGACGCTGATGCCGCCGGAGACGGTGTCCAGCTCCTCGACCTCGATGTCGAACTGCTCGGTCTCGGCGACAGCGGCGGTCTCGGTGATGTCCTTGTTGTCAGCCATGGCCGACTCCTCTCGTTTCACGGCGCCGGACCCTGGTGGGCCGGTCTGCCGATTCCCTCATCCCCTTCGGCTTCCGGTTTTCCCGGCCGCTTCCGGCGATGAGAGAAATATGCACCCGAGGGCCGTCCGCACATCAGTGGGAAAAGTCAGAAACACCGCCTGCAAAATGTCATACCGCTTTCTTATGACGTTTTACATGTTCGACGAACTCGCAGCTCAGGAAGGTAAAATGAATTCATTCCCTCTTGCAGACCCTCTCTGATACCGCGCACCATGTGCGCATGAAAGAGATTCCCGAAGTCATAGAAGTAGTGGAATTGCGGCAGTCCTACGGGGACTACGAAGCAGTACGCGGAGCGTCTTTCACCGTCCGGCGCGGAGAGCTGTTCGCGCTGCTGGGAACGAACGGCGCCGGCAAGACCACCACCCTCGAGGTCGTCGAGGGCTACCGTCCGCCCACCGCGGGTACGGTGCGGGTGCTGGGACTGGATCCCTACGCGGACGGGCCCGCGCTCCGCCGCAGGACGGGGGTGATGCTCCAGGAGGGCGGATTCTTCAAGGAGTTGACCGTCCGGGAGACGGTGGACGCCTGGCGCCGTTTCAGCGGGCGGGCCCGCGCCACCGCCGACGTCCTCGGCCAGGTACGGCTCGACACCAAGGCCGGCACCCGCGTCGGCCAGCTCTCCGGGGGTGAGCGCCGCCGGCTGGACCTCGCGCTCGCCGTGCTCAACGACCCCGAGCTGCTCTTCCTCGACGAGCCCACCACAGGCATGGACCCCGAGGCCCGCCGCAACACCTGGCAGCTCGTCAGGGAACTGCGGGCGGCCGGCACCACCGTGGTGCTGACCACGCACTACCTGGAAGAGGCCCAGCAACTCGCGGACCGGGTCGCCATCATGGACGCCGGCCGCATCACCGCCACCGGCACCGTCGCCGAGGTCCTCTCCGGGCAGCGCAGCCGGATCACCTTCCCGCTGCCGTTCGCCACCACCGCCTCGGACCTGCCGCGGCTTCCCGGCGCGGACCTGGCCGTACAGGGTGACGCGGTGTCCTACGCCGTCGCCCGGACGGCGCCCGCGCTGGCCGTCCTGCACGACTGGGCCGGCGCGCGCGGTGTCGAACTCGACGGCATCGAAGTACGGCACGCCTCGCTGGAGGACGTGTTCCTCGCCCTCGCCGGCGACCAACGGACGGCGTCCGACGACCACGGCACCGTCCGCCCGGACCACCACAGCAAGGCGGCCGCCCGATGACCTGGACCCGCTACGCCCACGGCCAACTCCTGCTGTCCTGGAAGGTCTTCTGGCGCAACCGCCGCTCCACCTTCATCGGGTTCCTGCTCCCCGTCCTGCTGGATCTGTTCGTCGCGGCGCCCTTGCGCGACAAGGAGATCGGCGGGGTGAGCGCGGCCGGCTATGTCACCGTCGGCTTCATCGGGCTGGCGCTCGTCACGTCCTTCGTCAATCTCCTCAACGCGGTCGTCGCCCGCCGCGACGATCTGGTGCTCAAGCGGCTGCGCGGTACGGAGGTGCCCCCCAGCGCCGTGTTCGCCGGCCAGATCGGCGCGAGCGGCATCGTCGTCCTGCTGCAGGCCGTGGTGCTGGGCACCCTCTCGGTGGGTCTGTTCCACGCGCCGCTGCCCGCCGACCCGGCGCTGCTGCTGCTCACCCTGGTCGCGGGCTATCTGCTGTTCGCCCTGCTCGCCGTGGCGCTGTCCGGGCTGACGCCGAGCGCCGAGACATCCCCGCTGGTCGCCACTCCGGTCCTCATGCTCTGCATGTTCGGCGCGGGCGTCGCGACGCCTCTGTCGTCGCTCCCCTCCTGGCTGCAGGGTCCGGCGCACGCCCTGCCCCTCACCCCGGTCGTGCAGGCCCTCCGAACCGCGTGGTTTGGCAAGAGCTTCGGCCAGGAGAGCTGGAACGGCGGCCCGTTGGCCGATCTCTCCTTCCTGCACACCTGGCAGTCCGCCGGCCCCGCCCTGCTGATCACCGCTCTGTGGACGGCCGGCGTGCTGCTGGCCGCCCGGCGCCTCTTCCGCTGGGAGCCCCGGCGCGCCTGACCGGGGTCACAGCGCGCCGGGCGTCAGTCGGTCACAGCCCCAGGGCCTGCGAGAGGAGCGGCCAGGACGTCTTGTACTCGTTGCGCCAGTAGGTCCAGCTGTGGGTGCCGCCGAGGTAGAAGTGGGTCTGGACGGGGATGCCGAGCTGCTGCAGCCGGGCGGCGAAGCTCTGGGACGCGGGCCACAGGGTGGTCTCCAGGGCCTCGGCGCTCAGCTCCCCGTTCCCGCCGACGACACCGGTGCCGGAGGACAGGTAGAGGCTGGTGCCGGTCAGCTTCGATGCCAGGGCGTAGGGGTTCTGGGCGTTCCACAGCGGGCTCTGGAAGATCGGGGAGCCCCACAGCGCCCAGGGCAGAAGGCCTTCACGGCCCACGATCGCCTCGACGATGATCGGCATACCGGGCATCGTCGTGTGGAGGACACCGCTGTACGAGGCCGCCGCCTTGAACGTTCCGGGGTGCCGGGCGGCGAACGCGATCGCGCCCCAACCGCCGGTGGACACCCCGCCGATGGCCCGCGTCGTCCCGGCCCGGTAGTTCTGCTGCAGCAGCTGCATCAACTCCGTGACCTGGAAGGTCTCGTAGTCCGGGGCGCCCGAGCCGAAGTTCCACCAGGTGCTGGGGATGCCGGTGGGCCCCGACGACGGCATGGCGACGATGACTTCCTTGTCCGCGGTGAACTGCTCGATATCCGTCTCGCGGGTCCACGAGGTGTAGTCGTCGTGCGCGCCCTGGAGCAGATAGAGCACCGGCCAGGTGCGGGTGGCCTGGGCCGACCAGTCGGCCGGCAGCAGCAGCCTGGTCCCGACGGTGCCGCGGATCGCCGGGGAGTTGATCTGCAGATCGACGGTACGGCTGTCGAGCCAGGTCTCGGAGACGATGCCGGCCCCGTCCAGGGCGGTACGCGCCGGGGCGGCCGCCGCCGTGGAGGCAGCGGCGGCGGGGGCGAGAGCGGTGGGGCCGAGGGTCAGCGCGGCGGTCGCCGCGAGCATGGCCGCTCCGGTGACGGCGGCGCGGGACGTACGGCGGCGGCGCTGTGTGTGCATCAGATCCCTCTTGTCGTGGGTGGGTTGAGATCGCGGGTGAGCAGCGCGGCGAGGTCGTCGACCGCGGGCGGATCGAGAAGGGAGAGGTGATCTCCCTCGATCGGCGCGACGGAGAGGTCGGTGCAGGACCCGTCCCAGCCGAGCGCCTCGTCGGTACGGGTGTAGCGCGCGTCCTGGACGGTGTGCGGCGCGCTCCGCGTGGCGCGGTAGAGCAGCGTGCGGCCGGTGTACGGGCGCGGGGTGTGCCGTTCCCCGCTACGCAGGTCCAGGTACGAGGTGCGCTGGTGTTCCAGCACGGCCGCGGGCAGATCCGCCGCCTGCTCCAGCGCCTTGACCACCAGCTCGATCTGCCCGGCGTCGTCGAGCGTCGCGAGTTCGTCGTAGGGCAGCGGCAGCGGACTGCCGTAGGTGCGCTCCACGTACGCGGCGAACTCCGCGAAGCGGCGGCGGGCTTCCTCGGCAGGCGACAACTCGGGGACGGGGAGCGGCAGCACGCTGTCGATCAGGATCAGCGCGGGCACGGTTCCGTCGCCGGCCAGCAGCCGTGCCGTCTCCTGCGCCACCACCCCGCCGTAGGACCAGCCACCGAGCAGCCACGGCCCGAGCGGGCGGGTCTCACGGACGATCCGCGCGTACGCCGCCGCCCGCTCGTGCACCGCGTCGGGGCCGGGCAGCCGTTCCAGTCCGTAGCAGGGCTGTTCGTCGCCGAGCCGCTGGACGAGGGCGCGGTAGACGGCGGTGGATCCGCCCGCGGGATGGATCAGGAACAGCGGCGGCCGGCTCCCGCCCGCCCGCAGGACGCGCAGTGGACCGCTGACGGGTGTCTCCAGGCGCGGGCGCAGCAGACCGGCGACGGCGGCGACGGTGGAGGGGCCGGTCAGCAGGTCATCGGCCGGTACCTCGCATCCGGCCCGCTCCGACAGTTCCCGGGCCAGCTCCGCCAGCCGCTCCCGGGGCAGTTCCCGCAGACCGAGGTCGTCCTCGGCGCCGGGCGGTTGGCCGCCGGCGACGCTCTGCCAGGCCCGGGAGACCAGCCGCTCGGCGGCGTCCCGGGGAAGCACACCCGTCAACGTATCCTCGGCCGCCTGCTCCGTACCGTCCCCCGCGCACGACGGCTCCAGCCACGCGGCGAGCGCGGCGACGGTGCCGTTACGCAGCAGCACGCGTGGTTCGACGACGGTGCCGAAGTCCCGCTGGACGGCGGCCAGGATGCGGGTGGCCATGAGGGAGTCGAGCCCGAGTTCCGTGAGCGGCGTCCCGGGGTCGATATGTTCCGGCGCGTACCCCATGACCTGGGCGACATGCTCGCGCAGCCGGTCGATGACGGTCCTGGGCCGGTCCGCCGGTTCGGCGGTTCGGGGGACCGGCAGCGGTACGGGATCGGGTTCCTGCCGTTGCGCCGCCAGCCGGCCCTTCACCCAGTAGGGACGGTGCCGCCAGCCGGCGCTCGGTACGTCGACGATCCGGCCGGTCCCGTGCAGCGCCCCGGGGTCGATCGCCACACCCCTGACCAGCTGCGCCGCCAGGCTGTGCCGGAACGAGAAGGCGTCGTCGGTGTTCCGGCGCAGGGTCGGGAACAGCGCGGCGTCCCCGGCTCCCGAAGCGGCATCCGAAGCGCGCAGCGTCTCGGCGAGCGGATGCAGTTGTGTGGGGTGCGGGGAGACCTCGACGAACAGCCGGTGCCCGTCCGCCGCCGCGGCGGCGACCGCCTGCGCGAAGCGCACGGGTCGGCGCAGCGCGGCCACCCAGTACCCGGCGTCGAAGACCGGCAGGTCGCGGGGCGAGTCCCGGACGGTGCTGTAGAAGGGAACGCCGGACGGCATGTGCGGCACCTCGCCGAGTTGTTCGGCCAGCGGGCCGAGCAGCGGGTCGACCTGCGGGGAGTGGCCCGCCGCGGTGACCCCCAGCGATCGGGCGAGCCCGCCCTCCCGCGCGACCTGCCGGATCAGTTCGCCGATGTCGTCCGCCGTGCCGGTGACGACGCTCTGGCCGGGCGAGGAGTGGACGGCGACCCGCAGACTGGACCATGTTCCGGCGTGTGCCCGTACCTGCGCGGCGGAGAGTTCCACCACGGCCATCGCCCCGCCCGTCAGCCCGTCGAGCAGCCGGGAGCGGGTCGCGATGACACGGGCGCCGGTTTCGGCGTCGAGCGCACCGGCGACCACGGCCGCGGCGACCTCGCCCATCGAGTGGCCGATGACGGCCGCCGGTTCGATCCCGTACGCCCGCCAGAGTCCGGCCAGGGCGACCTGGAGGCCGTACAGCACGGGCTGGACGACCGAAGGGGACGACAACTCCGCGCCGGGTTCGAGTCCCGCGCGCAGCGAGAGGCCCGCGTGCTCGAGCAACAGGGGTTCCAGCCGGTCCACCGCCTCGGCGAACGCTGGTTCCGCCGTGAGCAGCCGGCGGGCCATGCCCGGCCACTGTGAGCCGTAGCCGGAGAACACCCAGACGGGGCGGGCGGTTTCGGTGACCGGGCCGCCGGTGACGACCGCCGGATGGGGCCGGCCTGCGGAGAGGCAGGAGAGGGCCGCCGCGGCGTCCTCGATGCTGCCCGCGACCACGGCCGCGCGGTACCGGCCGCGACCGGTGCGGCCGTGCAGCGTACGGGCGACGTCCTCGATCCTGACCCCTCGGGCCGCGGGCGACGACAGCCAGCGGCTCAGCCGCGCCGCGTCCTCGCGCAGCCGTGCGGTGGAGAGGGCGTCGAGAACTGTGCTCGCCGGCGCTCACCCTGGCATGGGCGCCTTCCTCAGCGCGGGCCGGTACTCCTCCAGCACGACATGCGCGTTGGTGCCGCCGAACCCGAAGGCGGAGACGCCCGCGGTGGCCCGGCCCGAGTAACGGGGCCAGGGCTCCGGGGAGTCGACGACCCGCAGGCCCAGCGCGTCGAAGTCGATGAGCGGGTTGGGGGTGCCGAAGTTGAGGTGCGGCGGCAGTTCGTCGTGGTGCAGCGCCAGCACCGTCTTGACCAGCCCGGTGATTCCGGCCGCGGCCTCCAGATGGCCGACGTTGGTCTTCGCCGAGCCGATGAGCAGCGGTTGGTCCGGTTCGCGGCCCTGGCCGAGTACCGCCCCCAGGGCGTGAGCCTCGATCGGGTCGCCGAGCGCGGTGCCGGTGCCGTGCGCCTCGACGTAGTCCAGTTCGGAGCCCGCACCGGCGTGGGCCTGTTCCAACAGGGCCCGCTGGGCCTCGGGGTTGGGGGCCAGCAGCCCGTTGGAGCGGCCGTCGGAGTTCACGGCGGTCGACCGGATGACGGCGAGGACGCGGTTCCCGTCCCGCTCGGCGTCGGCCAGTCGTTTGAGGACGACGACCGCGCAGCCCTCGCCGCGCACCATGCCGTCGGCCGCGGCGTCGAAGGTCTTGCAGCGTCCGTCGGGCGCGAGCGCGCCCGCGCGCTGGAAGGCCAGGGTCAGCGCGGGCGACAGCAGCAGGTTCACCCCGCCGGCGAGAGCCGTGTCGGTCTCGCCGGACACCAGACTGCGGACGGCGTGCTGCACGGCGACCAGCGACGAGGAGCAGGCGGTGTCCAGGGCGAGGCTGGGTCCGCGCAGGTCCAGCGCGTACGAGAGGCGGTTCGCGGCGATGCTCAGGGCGACGCCCGGCGGGGTCCACGCGTCGACCGCGTCCAGGTCGGCGGTGGTGAGCTGGGCGTACTCGTTGCCGCTGATCCCCACGAACACGCCGGTGCGGGTACCGGCCAGTCCTGGCGCGGGGATCGCGGCGTGGTCCAGGCTCTCCCGTGCCACTTCCAGCAGCAGCCGCTGCTGCGGGTCCATGAGGGTGGCCTCGTGCGGCGAGATGCCGAAGAACTCGGCGTCGAACCCCGCGACATCGGACAGGAACGCGCCATGCCGGTTGATGCCCTCGGGCGGCACGCCGTCGGGAAGAAACGGAGCCCACCGCCCTTCGGGGAGCGTGCCCACCGCGTTGCCGCCGGCACTGAGCAGTTCCCAGAAGGCGGCCGGGGAGGTGATGCCGCCCGGGAGCCGGCAGCCGATACCGACGACGGCGACGGCACTCGACGCGCCGCCCGGTGGCTGTGCCGGGGCGGACCGGGGAGTCGGCGCCGGGAGGCCGGCCGTTTCCCCGACGCCGACCGCGGCCTCGACCACCGACAGCAGCCGGCCCAGCGTCGGCGCCTCCCACAGCAGGGTCGCGGGGAGTTGGACCGAGGTGAGGGCGCGCAGATCGGCGGTGAGGGCGATGGCGTCCCGTGAGGTGATGCCGAGCTCCGCGAACGGCCGGTCGTCGTCGATCTCTGCCGGGTCGAGCCCGTACCACTGGGAGAGCCGCGAGACGATCGTGCGGCGGAGTTCCCCGGCGATGCCGGACTCCCCCGCGCCCCCGGCGCCGTCACTCACCTGCCGCCGCCTCCCTCTCGTACTCGCCCGCGAGATACCGCTCGCGGCAGGCGGAACGGGAGACCTTGCCGCTGGACGTGCGCGGCACCGCGCCGGGCGGTACGAGGAGCAGCCGGGCCAGCCGTACCCCGTGCCGGGCGGAGATCCGGGCGCGGGCGGCCCGCTCCGCCGCCGCGCACAGCTCGGCGGTGACGTCGAGGTCCCGGGCGTGCTCGGCGACGGCGACCACCTCGTCGGGCCCGCCGTCGCCGGTGACGGTGAACAGGGCGAGCCGGCCGCGGCGTACGCAGTCCAGGGAGGACTGGACGGTCTCCTCCAGGTCCTGCGGGTAGTGGTTGCGGCCGTCCACGATCAGCAGGTCCTTCAGCCGTCCGGTGACCTGGAGCCGGCCCTCGTGCAGCGCCCCGAGATCGCCGGTGCGCAGCCAGTCGCCCAGCTCGCCGGGGATGCGGGAGGCGAAGGACGCCTGCGAACGGCCGGTCCGCTTCCAGTAGCCCAGGCCGATGTTGGGACCGCGCAGCCGGATCTCACCGATCCGGTCCTCGGGCAGCACCAGCCCCGTCACCGGGTCCGTGATGCGCAGCTCCTGCCCCACCGGGGTTCCGCAGCCGACGAGTACGGTCGCCAGGGCGTCGTCGTCCGCACACGGCCGGATGTGCCCCGCCGCCAGTGCCTCGCGGTCGCAGACCAGCTTCCGGGGCAGGTCGGCGGGCGGTTCGGTGGTGACGAAGACGGTCGCCTCGGCCAGGCCGTACGAGGGGCAGTGCGCCTCCGGCGGCAGTCCTGTGCGGGCGAAGGCCCGCTGGAAGCGTTCCACGGTGCCCTGCCGTACGGGTTCGCTGCCGTTGATCATGACGCGGACGCGGTCGAGCCGCAGTGCCGCGGTCTGTTCCTCGTCGATGCGGGTGGCGCAGTAGTCGTAGGCGAAGTTGGGGGCGGCGCTGATGGTGCCCGGGTACGCGCCGAGCAACCGCAGCCAGCGCACGGGCCGTTCCAGGAAGGAGACCGGGTCCATCAGCACCGACGACATGCCGGCCAGTACGGGTGCGGCGATGCTCAGCACCAGGCCCATGTCGTGGAAGAGCGGCAGCCAGCCGACGCTGGTGCTGCCGTCCGCCGTCACGCCGAACGCCCTGACGGCCTGCCGGGCGTTGGCGACGACGTTGCCGTGGCTGATCATCACCCCGGCGGGGACCCTGGTGGAGCCCGACGTGTACTGGAGGTAGGCGATGTCGTCCAGTTCGGGTACGGGTAACGGCCGGTCCGGATCGGGGAGCGCGTCGGTCAGCGGGCCCGCGCCGGCCGGCCGGTCGATGGGGACGACCGGGAGGTGCGGGATCCCGTGCTCGGCGGCGAAGGCCGCGATGGCGGGGGCGGTCGGGGTGTCGGTCAGGATGCAGGACGGTTCGCAGTCGTCGAGCACGGCGGCGAGCCGGCCCGCGTGCCCCGGCAGGTCGGGGCTGAACAGCGGGACGGCTATCACCCCCGCGTAGAGGCAGCCGAGGAAGGCCGCCACGTAGCCCAGGCCCTGGGGCAGCATCAGCGCGGCCCGCTCGCCGGGGCCCACATCGGCCCGCAGCCGCCAGGCGATCGTGCGGGCCTGCTGGTCGAGCCGTTTCCAGGTCAGGCTGCGGTGCCGGCCCGGCGAGTCCGGGGTGGGGAAGTCGACGAAGGTGAAGGCCCGCTGGGCGCCGCGCTCGGTGGACCAGCGGCGCAGGGACTCGGTCAGCGGGAACTCGGTCGGCGGGAGAGGGCGCGCGGGGGGCATGGGACTCCAGAGGGGTGGGGGCGCGAGGGGGGCCGCTCTCGGAGGAGGTGGTTCCGTGGGACCGGTGGGGGGGATCCGTGGGACCGGGGGACGGGTGGTTCAGACGGGTTCAGAGGGGTTCAGAGGGGGATGTTGCCGTGCTGGCGCTGCGGTGCGGGCCGGTGTTTTCCGTGCAGCGACCGCAGTCCACGGACGATCCGGCCGCGGGTCTCGTGCGGGAGGATGACGGCGTCGAGGTAGCCGCGCTCCGCGGCCAGGTACGGGGTGGCGTAATCGTTCTCGTACTCGGCGGTGAGCTGCTTGCGCAGCAGCTCCGGGTCCTCGGCGTCGCGCAGTTCCTTGCGGTGCAGGACGGCGACCGCGCCCTGTGCTCCCATGACGGCGATCTGCGCGGTCGGCCACGCCAGGTTGAGATCGGCGCCGAGGTGCTTGGACCCCATGACGGCGTAGCCGCCGCCGTAGGCCTTGCGGACGACGACGGTGATGGCGGGCACGGTGGCCTCGGCGTACGCGTACAGCAGCTTGGCGCCCCGGCGGACGATGCCCTCGTGCTCCAGCCGGACGCCGGAGAGGTAGCCGGGCACGTCGACGAACGAGAGGATCGGGATGCCGAAGGCGTCGCAGAACCGCACGAACCGGGCGGCCTTCTCGGAGGCGTTGATGTCCAGGGCGCCGGCGGAGTGCAGCGGCTGGTTGGCGACGATGCCCACCGACGAGCCCTCGACCCGGCCGAAGGCGCAGATGATGTTCGGCGCGAACAGTTCCTGGATCTCCAGCAGTTCGCCGTCGTCCACGACGCGCCGCAGGATCTCCCGCATGTCGTAGGCGTGACCGAGGTTGGCGGGCACGATCTCGTCGAGTTCCCGGTCCGTCGCGGTGATGCCGGGGTCGGAGCGCTGCCGGTAGCGCGGTGGCGCCTCACGGTTGTTGGCGGGCAGGTAGGAGAGCAGCCCGCGCACGAAGTCGAAGGCGTCCGCCTCGTCGTGGGCGAGGTAGTGGGCGGTGCCGTTGACGGCGGAGCTGGTGCGGGCGCCGCCCAGTTCCTCGGCCGTGGTCTCCTCCCCCGTCACCGAGTGGATGACGTCGGGGCCGGTGACAAACATGTGGGAGATGTCCTTCACCATGACCGTGAAGTCGGTGAGCGCCGGCGAGTACGCGGCGCCGCCCGCGCACGGGCCGAGGATCATGGACAGTTGGGGGATCACCCCGGAGACCATGACGTTGCGGTGGACGAGTTCCGCGTAGTGGGCGAGGGCGACGACCCCCTCCTGGATGCGCGCGCCGCCCGAGTCGTTGAGGCCGATCACGGGACAGCCGACCTTCAGCGCGTGGTCCATGACCTTGAGGACCTTCTCGCCGAACGCCTCCCCCATGCTTCCGCCGAAGACGGTGGCGTCCTGCGCGAAGACCGCGACCGGGCGGTCGTCGACGGTGCCGTGACCGGTGACGACCCCGTCGCCGTCGGGGCGGGAGGCGTCCATGCCGTAGGCGGTGCAGCGGTGCCGTACGAAGGCGTCGGTCTCGGTGAAGGAGCCGGGGTCGAGCAGCAGGTCGATGCGCTCCCGCGCGGTGAGCCGGCCTCGGGAGTGCTGGCGCTCCACGGCCGCTGGTGAGCCTCCTCGCAGAACCTGGGCGCGACGGGACTCGAACTCGGCGAAACGGGTCATGCGCGGCTCTCCTTCCCGGAGGGGGGATCCGGAATTCTGGAGCGTCATGGGGGCAACAGGTTCCGCTTCCGGGTGCCGGGCCACTAGAGCGGGGCGTGACAGCCGCCCGTCCGCCTTCTGTCACTCCGATGACAAGCCGAACGGCGGGTGCGGTGGTTAAGGTCGGACGGCCCCGAGCACATGACCCGCCAGGACCAGGGGCTCCTGACCCGGGAGAGGAGCCGCCGGTGGACCGGGTCAGGACGCTGCCGATCATGCTGGGGATCGCGGTGACCGGGTTCATCACGACGCTGGACAACACCGTCGTCAACGTCGCGCTGCCCTCCGTGCAACGGGCGTTGGGTCTCGACCTGCCGGATCTGGAGTGGGTGGGCACCAGTTACGTCCTGAGCTTCGGCGCGCTGCTGCTGGCCGGCGGCCGGCTCGCCGACCTGCTGTCCTGCCGCCCGGTGCTGATCGCGGGGCTGACGGTCTTCACGGCCGCCTCCGTGGCGGGCGGTCTCGCGGCGAACAGCCCGACGCTGATCGCGGCCAGGACCGTGCAGGGCGCTGGAGCCGCGCTGGTGATCCCCGCGACACTGGCGGTGATCACCGGCCAACTGCCCGCGGCGCGCCGCTCGCTCGCGGTCGGGCTGTGGACCGGGGCGCTGGCGGTCGCGCTGGCCCTGGGGCCGGTGCTCGGCGGTTTCATCACCGAGCGGTGGGGCTGGCGGTGGGTGTTCTTCCTGAACGTGCCCTTCGGCGTCCTCGGACTGCTGCTGGCCGGCGCGGTGCCCGCGGCGGTACGCCGCCCGGGTCTGTCCGCGCTGCGCCGACTCGACGTGCCCGGGGTCGTGTTGTCGAGTGCGGCGCTATGGCTGCTGGCCTACGGACTGCTGGAGGGCGGGGCGCACGGCTTCACCCGCTGGCCGGTGCCCCAGTGTCTGTTCGCGGCGGCGCTGGCGGGCCGGTTGTTCGTGGCTCTGGAGATCCGCAGGGCGGCGCCGCTGCTCGAACTGGGCCTCTTCCGTGACCGCCTCCTCAGCGGCGGAACGGCCGCGCAGGTGCTCTGGGGCATCGGCGTCAACGGCGTGTTCTTCTTCACCACGCTGTATCTGCAGCAGGTGCTCGGATTCTCCGCGACCAAGGCCGGTCTCGCCTTCCTGCCGCTGGCGCTCGCGCTGCTGGCGCTGACGCCGTTCGCGGAGCGGCTCTGCGCGGCCTGGGGCGCGCACCGGGTGATCGCGGCCGGGCTGGTGCTGGTGGCGTGGGGGCTGGTGCAGGTGTCCGCGACCGGTCTGCGGACGAGCTATCTCGGCCTGCAGCCGGGGCTGTTGCTGATCGGCGCGGGCTCCGCGCTCACCACGCCGCTGACGGTCCGTTCCCTCGCCTCGGTGCCGGCCTCCCGCAACGGCATGGCGTCCGGGGTGGTCAGCGCGGCCCGGGAGATCTCCGGGGTCTTCGGTATCGCCCTGGTCGGCGTCGTCCTGACGCACACCCGGAGCGCGGAACTCGCCGCCGGTTCCGATCCGCTTACCGCGTTCCTCGACGGCTATGCGGCCGGCCTGCGACTCGCGGCCGGTTGTGTCCTGTGCGGCGCCCTGGTGACGTTCCTCGCCCTCCGCCACCGGGCACCGGCTGTGCCGGAAGGCCGCACCGTCGGGGACTCGTTGTCACTCAAGTGACAACGCATCCTCATCTGATGCTCCGTCAGGCACCGTGGCGGGCAGCTGCTTCCGGGGAGTACCGTCGCAAGCAATCGAACCAATAAGCGGAAGGAACTCCGCCACGGTGCGACAGACCCAAGAACTGGCAGATGAGCCGTTCAGCCGGATCCCCCCGGAGCTCGCCCACCATCTCCGGCCCTTCCTCGACGCTATCCGGAAGGAGGTGGTCGCAGCCATCCAGGCCGAGATTCCCGAGTACGACCGCCCGACGAACGACACCTACACGAAAACCATCCACACCGGCGTGGAATTAGGTCTGAACCTCCTGCTGGACCGCCTCTCCGCCCCGGGCATCAGCGCGCAGGAGGTCATCGGCATCTACCGCGGTATCGGCCGCGGCGAAGCCCGGGAGGGCCGCAGCCTCGACTCCTTCCAGGGCGCGCTCCGCATCGGCGCCCGGATCTCCTGGCGCCGCATCGTCTCCCTCGCCGACGCCGACGTCCTGCCGCGTGAGGTCCTCGGCCTGCTGGGCGAGGCCGCGCTGGTCCATATCGACGAGATCGCCACGGCCACCTCCGCCGGGTACGCCGAGGCCCAGTTACATCTGGCGGGTGAGCTGCAACGCCGGCGGCTGCGGCTGTTCGACATGCTGATCGCCGAGCGGCCCCCCACCGAGGAGGCCATCCGCGATCTCGCCCACGCCGCCCACTGGCCGGTCCCCACCTCCCTCGCCGTGGTCGTCGTGGACCACCACTGGGAACGCGAGACCCTCTACCCGATCCTGCCGCCCGGCTTCCTGGCCCGCTTCGACCAGCGGCCCGGGTGCATCGTCGTCCCCGACCCGGGCGGACCGGGCAGGACCCGCGCCGTCGACTCGGCGCTGCAGGGCCACCGCGCCGCCCTCGGCCCCACCGTGCAACTGACCGAAGGCGCCCGGTCGCTGCGCTGGGCGATGGACGCGCTGACCCTCGCCCGGCGCGATGTGCTGCCGGGCGGCGAGGTCGTGCGCTGTTCCGAGAACCTCGCCACCATGCTGCTCTTCCAGGACGAGGCCCTGGTGGACGCCCTCGCCGAACGCCATCTCGGCCCGCTGGAACGGATGCGCCCGCCGTACCGGGCCCGCCTCGCCGACACGCTGCTCTGCTGGCTGCAGTGCAGCCGCAACGCCAACGAGGTGGCGGGCCGGCTCGGCATCCACCCGCAGACCGTCCGCTACCGGCTGCGCCAGCTCGACGAACTGTTCGGCGACCGGCTCCAGGACCCCGACGCCCGCTTCGAGATGGAACTGGCCCTGCGCGTCCAGCAGCTGCGCTGAGCGCTCCCTGTCGTCGGTCCGGTGCGGAGCAGCACCTGCCGGCGGACCCCGCGGCCCTGACCGACCCGGCCGGTGGCAGTCCGCTGGAACCGCGGCCCGCGTTCCGCGCGTGAACGCACAGAGATCGTCGCGCCGCCGCACGCAGAGAGTCGGGTACCCATGACCGCCATGCTGAATCGCCTGCCCCGCCACGCGGCTGTGATACTCGCCATCGCTGCCCTGAGCACCGGCGCCGTCGCGTGCCAGACCTCGGCGGACGGCGCGCGATCCAGCGGACGCCCCAACCACGCCCCGAGCACCCCGGCCCCCGCCCCCACCACGGGCGTTCCGAAGGCGACACCCACCGCCGGCAGCGGCGGCGTGACCGACGGTGCCACGCGCAGCGGAACCGAGACGACCGGCG
>NZ_JAPVLS010000132.1:0-18020 GCF_027158125.1 Streptomyces sp. H39-C1 | reverse complement strand
CCCCCGGAGGACCCGGCCCCCGCACCCCCCAACCCACCTGGCAGGATGCCCGGACGCGACCGAACACCTACCCGAAGGCGGCAGCTCATGGCCCACCCCGACCCCCGCGTCCAAGCCGCCTTCGAGGCCGCCAAGGGGTTCATGCCGCTCGACGAAGGGCTCGCGCTCCACGACGCCGCCACCGACGCCGCCGCGCGCCTCCCCGGGCTGCCCCTCCTCGAAGTGGGGACGTACTGCGGTCGCTCCACCATCCTGCTCGCCGACGCGGCCCGAGCGGCCCGCACCGTGGCCGTCACCGTCGACCACCACCGCGGCAGCGAAGAGCAGCAGCCCGGCTGGGAGTACCACGACAAGGACCTCGTCGACCCCGAGGTCGGCCTGATGGACACCCTGCCGACCTTCCGAAGGACCCTGCACGCGGCCGGCTTCGAGGACGACGTCATCGCCATCGCCGGCCGCTCCCCCCGGGTCGCCGCGACCTGGGGCAAGCCCCTCGCCCTGGTCTTCATCGACGGCGGTCACACCGACGAGCACGCCACCGCGGACTACGAGGGCTGGGCCCCGCACGTGGCGCCGGACGGCGTGCTCGTCGTGCACGACGTGTTCCCGGACCCGGCGGACGGCGGCCAGGCGCCGTACCGGGTGTACCGGCGGGCGCTGGACTCCGGAGCATTCACGGAGGTGTCCGTGACGCGTTCGCTGCGCGTCCTGCGGCGCACCGGCACCGGGATCTGAGACGGAGACGGGGACCCGAAACGGGGATCCGGGACGGCCGCCGCCGGCGGCCGATAGCATCGGAAGCGTGTTCAGCGACGAGTCGAGGATGAGCGGCAGGACCGGCGCCGTGGTCATTTCCGTGGCCGCGTTGGTGCCCACCTGCTTCGCGGGCTGGCTCGTGTACCAGTCGATGCACGGGCCGGGCGGCGACGACGGGGCCCAGCGGGTGCTGCCCCTGCCGTCGACGTCGGCCCTGGCGGACCCGAGCGAGCAGACGGACGGCAAGGCCGGGTCCCCGACGTCGCGGACGTCAGGGACGTCGGGGCAACCGTCGTCGACGGATCCGCAGCGGAAGGCGTTCGGTACGTCCCCCACGAAGGGGACGCCCGCCGCCCCGGCCGCCGCACTCCCGCTCAGCGGGAAGACCGTCGTCATCGACCCGGGGCACAACACGAACAACGTCAACCACACCGCGGACATCAACCGGCTCGTCGATATCGGGACGACTCGCAAGGAATGCGACACGACCGGCACGTCCACCAACAGTGGATACGCCGAAGCATCGTTCAGCCTCGATGTCTCCCGGCGGGTCCGCACCCTGCTCGCCGAGCGCGGGGCGAAGGTGCGGCTGACGCAGGACGGCGACCGGTCGTTCGGACCGTGCATCGACGAGCGGGCGCGGATCGGCAACGAGGCGCACGCGGATGCGGCCGTCTCCGTTCACGGGGACGGCTCGGCGGCGGGGAATCGCGGATTCCATGTGATCACCCCGGCGTCCCTGCACGCGGGGGCCGCCGACACCCGGCCCATCGTGGCGCCGTCCGGTCTGCTCGGTGCGGCACTGAAGTCGCACTTCGCGACCGACACGGGCTCGGCACCCGCGAACTATCTGGCGGACGGCACGGGGCTGATGGCCCGCAGCGATCTGGGCGGGCTCAATCTCTCGACCGTCCCCAAAGTGCTCATCGAGTGCGGCAACATGCGGGACGCGCAGGACGCGGCGAAGTTCACCGATCCGAAGTGGCGGCAGCGTGCGGCGGAGGGCATCGCTGACGGTATTACGGCATTCCTCCAAGGGAAGAGGTGACCAACCGGTAGCCATTCGGCGCCGATTGCGCACCAGTTGCCGCACCCGGCTCACCGCTTGCGGACCACACCCTTACGATAGGGGGCCACTCCCCGCGCCTCGCCCCTGAACTGGCAGAGAGCGCTGCGCGTACCGGCGACAGCGACGAAGACACCGAGACCGACAAAGGACCTTACGTGAACATCCGCTCCCTGTCCCGAGGAGACGGCGCGGTGATCGGAGCAGCGGCGCTGCTGCTGATCGCTTCGTTCCTGCCGTTCTTCTCCTTCGATAGCGCAGGCTCCGACAAGACGGTCAGCACATGGAGCGCGGCACTGTTCCCGCTGCTGCCGACCGTGACCCTCGCCGCGCTGGCGGCCGCGGGCCTGATCGTCGCCGGCCGGGCGATGGTGCCCGCGGGCCGTCAGGTGGTTGGGCTGACCCTGGAGCAGTGGGGCACCGCGCTGGCGGTCTTCGTCGGCTGGTCGGCGCTGTGGTCGGCGTTCTCCACCGTCATCCCGGACCTCGGTGGCGGCGCCAACAACGACGGCGTCAGCAAGGGCGTCGGCGCTTGGCTGACGCTCGTCTTCGGCATCGCGCTCGCGGTCGTCGCCGTGCTGTCGTCCCGCATTCCGGCGCTGCAGGCCCCGCTCATGGGCGCCCCGAAGCAGCCGCAGCCGTACGGTGGCGCGCCCTACGGTGCGCCGCAGCCGGGTCTTGGCCAGCCGGGCATGCCGCAGCCGGGTATGCCGCAGCCGGGTGGCTACGGCTACCCCGGTGCTCCGGCGCCCGACCCGTCGGTCGGCGGACAGCCGCAGCCCCAGCCGCACGCCTGCGGCGGCCAGGCCCCGGCTCCCGCCCCGGCTCCGCAGTCCCAGCAGCCGGCGCAGGGCCAGCCGCCGCAGTCCGGTTCCTCGGACTTCACGGCGTTCTGGTTCGCGGTGCCGGTGCCGCGTCCGCTGTTCGCGGAGGACGGTTCGCCGACGCCGATCGCCGAGCTGGCGCCGGGTACGTGGTACCTGGCGGTGGAGCAGCGGGGTGCGGCGCTGATCGCGCAGACCCAGGACGGCCGGCGTGGCGTGCTGCAGGACACGAGCGGTATTCAGCGCGGCTGACGTTCACGGCTGACGGCAGCATCTGCGGATGCGAGGTGGCCGTCCCTCGTCGTGCTTTGTGAGCCCCCGCCCGGATTCCGGGTGGGGGCTCACGCGTCTTTCGCCGTCCCTGTCCGTGCCGTACAGTCCTGATCTGACGCATCGTCAGATGGGGTGAAGGGGCGGCGCCATGAGGCTCGGGCTGGCACTCGGCTATTGGGGGCGTGGGCCCCGTGCGCGTGATGTGGAACTCGCGCAGGAGGCCGAGCGCCTCGGGTACGACTCCGTGTGGACCGCCGAGGCGTGGGGGTCGGACGCTTTCACTCCGCTGACCTGGATCGCGGCGCACACGTCGCGGATCAAGCTGGGGACGGGCATCGCGCAGATGGCTGCCCGCTCCCCCACCGCCACCGCGATGCACGCGCTCACCCTGGACCATCTCTCCGGTGGCCGGATGATGCTGGGGCTCGGGCTGTCCGGGCCGCAGGTGGTCGAGGGGTGGTACGGGCGGCCGTTCCCGAAGAGCCCGTTGACCGCGACCCGCGAGTACGTGGACGTTCTGCGGCAGGTCTTCCGGCGGGAGGGGCCGGTCGAGCTCGCAGGGCGGTTCCACAGTCATCCGTACTCCGGCGAGGACGGTACGGGGCTCGGCAAGGCGCTCAAGCCGATCACCCATCCGCTCCGGGCCGATCTGCCGATCCTGCTCGGCGCCGAGGGTCCGAAGAACATCGCCCAGACGACCCGCATCGCGGACGGCTGGATGCCGCTGTACTGGTCGCCGATGCGTACCGATGTCTATGAGCTGTCGCTGGCCGAGGCTCCCAAGGACTTCATGGTCGCGCCCCTGGTACGGGCCCAGGTGTGCGACGACGTGGCCGAGGGGCTGCTGCCGGTCAAGGCGATGCTCGGCTTCTACATCGGCGGGATGGGCGCCCAGGCGAAGAACTTCCATGCCGACCTGATGGCCCGGATGGGGTACGAGGAGGAGGCGCGGCACATCCAGCGGCTCTTCCTGGACGGGCGCCGGGAGGAGGCGGTGCTGGCCGTCCCGGATGCCTTCGCCGACGAGATCTCGCTGGTCGGGCCGCGGGAGCGGATCGCGGAGCGGCTGGAGCTGTGGCGGTCGGGGCCGGTCACCGACCTGCTGGTGACCGCGCCCGATCCGGACACGCTGCGTGTGCTCGCCGAGTTGAACAGCTAGCGGAACCTAGCCCCCTAGCTGACCTGCCGACGGGATCTGGTCCTTGACCTCGGCGCCCGCCTGCTTGCCCGCCTCCTTCACCCCGTCGATCGTCTTCTGGAACGTGCTGACCACGTCGTCCGTCGAATCGCCCTTGCGCAGCTTGCTGGGCAGGTCCTTGAGGGCGTCGATGCCGGCGGTCAGCGGGGCCACCAGCTTGGAGAGCGTGGGGTCGCCCTTGGCGTTGTCCGCCGCGGCCTTGAGCCGGTTGTAGGCGAACGCCCCGGCCAGACCCGCCTTGACCAGCGCGAACGTCCGGCCGTCCGCGCCCTTCTTGAACGTCCCGGCGCGGTACGGCTTGATGATCCACTGATAGGTGGCGCCCGCCGCGAGCCCGGCGTTCGCGACGAAGCGGGTCTTGGCGAGCTTCTGCTTCTCGGCCGTGGTCGAGGCCGTCGGGCTGCCGGACACCTCGGTCTTCGCCTTGTCGTTGCACGCGGTCGTCGCGGTGAGGAGCGCGCCGCAGAGCAGCAGCGCGGTCAGCAGGCGGCGCAAGGGGATGCCGTTCGGCACGGTCGACCTCCGAGGACGTACGGGGCACACGTCCTCGCAGGATCACCCGGCCGGCACACCCCCGCCACTCGGGCCGCCGGAACCGCCGCACGGATCATCGGCGGCCGTCCGGGCCGTTCAGAACGCCGTACGGGCCAGCCAGTGGTCCAGCAGCTCGCGGTCGCCGAGCACCTGCACGCGGTCGCTGTCCAGCGGCAGCCGCCGGTAGAAGGCGAGCAGCAGGTCGGTGAGGGGAGCGCGCAGCGCCACGTCGCCCTTGGCGTGCTCGCGCCGCCAGGTGACGGATTCCGGGCCGCGTTCGATCACCCATTCGGCGACCAGTCCGGCCGGGCTGTCGGTGGCGTGCAGGTGCAGGGTCTGTCCGTGGCCGCGCAGTTCCGCGAGCTCCGGGGTCTGCTCGACGGCGAACGGATCGGTGATGATCTCCAGCCACTCGTCGATCGCGTCGGCGGCCAGCTCGGCCGGCGCGTGGTACTCGCTCCAGGTGGCCAGCGCGGCGTCCGCCCGGTGCACCAGGGTCTCCAGGACCATCCGGCGGGCCCAGAAGCCGGCTTGCTGCGGCCGCGCCCAGGTCCAGACCGGCAGTTCGGGGCCGGACTCGCGCAGCGTGGCGGCGAACCGCTCGGCGCCCTCGGCCAGCCAGCTGTCGAGCTTCTCGCCGGCGGGTGCCTCGTAGTCCGGCACCTGGTTCTCGGGGAGGTACTTCTCGGCCCTGGTGCCGACGATCGTCTCCGCCCAGCGGTGCGCCTGGCCGACGTGGGCCGCCAGTTCGTGCAGGGTCCAGCCCGGGCAGGTCGGCACCTTGGCGCCGGGGTCGGAACCGCGGAGTGTGTCACGCAGCCGGGCGGTCTCCTCGACGATCGCCGTGCAGTACGCCTCGTGCTCCAGCCAGGCCATGCGCCGCCATCCCTCGTCTACTTCATATCGAAAGGATTTTCCACCAGCAGTTTCAACCAGCCTAACGGGGCAAGGCGAGGGCTATGTCCAGACGCTACCGAGGCAATCCCGCAGCGGCGATCATTCTGATCGTCGCAGATGTCGCGGCCCTGATCCTGATCCTGTGGATACTCATGTATCTGCTCGACGCCAACAAGGCCAACGACCTGGTCAACTGGATCCACAATTCGGCGAATTGGCTCGCGGGCTGGTCCCTCGACCTGTTCACCATGGATTCGGACAAACTCCGCACCGTGCTGAACTACGGCCTTCCGGCCGTGGTCTACCTGGTCATCGGCCATGCCGTGGCCGGCCGGGTCAATCGGGCCTGATCCGGCAGCACGGAAGAAACCGGCCGAACGGCAGGCCGCCAGGGCCCGGCCACGCCCTGGCGGCAAGGTCTCCTGACAGCACGGCCGTAC
This sequence comes from Streptomyces sp. H39-C1, assembly GCF_027158125.1. Lineage (NCBI taxonomy): Bacteria > Bacillati > Actinomycetota > Actinomycetes > Kitasatosporales > Streptomycetaceae > Streptomyces > Streptomyces sp. H39-C1. The sequence continues at coordinate 12,032 of NZ_JAPVLS010000132.1, read as the reverse complement.
GGTCCTAGCAGCAGCCCGCGTCGTCCGGAGCCAGGCCGATCGGGAGCCGCTCGCCCCCGAAGACCGCGGTGGTCGCCTCGTCCCCCCCGAGCGCGGCCACCGCGAGCAGCAGTGCGCCGGCCGTCCAGGAAGTACGTTCCTCCGGCCAGACGGCGTCGTCGTCGTAGACGTAGCCCGTCCAGTACATCCCGTCGTCCCCGGTGCGCAGGTGCTGGATGTCGGCGAGGATCTCCACAGCGCGGTCGGACTCGCCCATCGCCCACAGGGCGAGGGCGAGTTCCGCGCTCTCCCCGCCGGTGACCCAGGGCCGGTCCGAGACGCAGCGGACCCCGAGGCCGGGCACCACGAAGGTCTCCCAGAGCGCCTCGATGCGTTCCTTGGCGGCCGGGCCACGCAGCGCGGTACCGAGGACCGGGTAGTACCAGTCCATGGAGAAGCGCCCCTTGTCGAGGAAGCGCTCGGGGTGGTGCAGCACGGCGTGGCCGAGCAGGCCGGTCGCCAGCTCCCAGTCGGGCTGCGGCTCCTCGCGGTAGTCCGCGACGGCCAGCGCGCAGCGCAGCGCCTGGTAGATCGAGGACGAGCCGGTGAGCAGCGCCTCTTCGGGGAAGCCGCCGTCGTCGTCGCGCTTCCAGGCGATCTGGCCGCCGGGCAGCTGGAGCGCGAGCACGAACTCCACGGCGGCGTAGAGGGTCGGCCACAGCCGTTCCAGGAAGGCGTCGTCGCCCGTGGACAGGTAGTGGTGCCAGATGCCCACGGCCACGTACGCGACGAAGTTGGTCTCGCGGGTCCGGTCGAGGGGCTCGCCCGGCGCGACGGCCGCGTCCGCGCCGGGTACGTCTCCGGCGTACGAGTAGGACGCGTACCAGGAGCCGTCGGTGTTCTGCCGGTCGGCGAGCCAGCGGTACGCGGCCTCGGCGCGGCCGTGTTCGCCCGCCGCGTCCAGAGCCATGGCCGCCTCGACGTGGTCCCACGGGTCGAGGTGCCCGCCGGTGAACCACGGTATGGCGCCGTCGGCCCGCTGGATCGCGGAGATGCCGGCCACGGTCAGTTCGGCCTGCTCGGCGGTGAGGACTCCGGGCAGGACGAGGTGTTCGGTGCGCCCCGGACTCGTCACGCGTCCACCCGCGCATCCAGCACGGGGGTGTGCGGCTTGGTGGCGTAGGCCACGAAGCTCTTGCCGATCAGCGGGTTGAGGGCCTGCTCGGCGACCTTGGTGGCCAGCGGCTTCTTCATGATGTCCCAGACCAGGAGCTTGTGGTACAGCTTCACCGGCAGGGCCTTGTCGTTGTCGACGCCGACGGCGCACTTGATCCACCAGTACGGGGAGTGCAGTCCGTGTGCGTGGTGGGTGCCGTAGGGCTGGAGGCCGGCCTCGCGCATCTTGCCGAGCAGTTCGTCGCCCCGGTAGATGCGGATGTGGCCGCCCTCGACCTCGTGGTAGGCGTCGGAGAGCGCCCAGCAGATCTTCTCCGGGCCGAAGCGCGGCACCGTGATCGCTATCCGGCCGCCGGGCCGCAGCACCCGCACCATCTCGGCGAGTACGCCCTTGTCGTCCGGGATGTGCTCCATGACCTCGGAGATGATCACGACGTCGAAGCTGTCGTCGGGGAACGGCAGTTGGAGCGCGTCACCCTCCATCGCGACGGCGGACGCGCCGGCCGGGGCCTCGCCCTCCGCCTTCATCGCCGCGAACCACTTGGCGACCTCGCGGATCTCGTCGCCGTTGCGGTCCAGGGCGACGACATTGGCGCCGCGCCGGTAGCACTCGAAGGCGTGCCTTCCGGCGCCGCAGCCCAGGTCGAGGACCCGGTCGCCAGGGGCGAGCGGGAAACGGGAGAAGTCGACGGTCAGCACGGAGCCTCTGCTTTCGTCCGGTGGGTCGGGGCGGGGGCGGCGGACTGGGCGGCGATCGCCGCTCGGTAGTGCTCGGCCGTGCCGATGGCGGCCTGTTCCCAGGTGAAGCGGCTGAGGACGCGCTGCCGGCCGGCCACGCCGAGGCGGCGCCGGAGGTCCGCGTCCCCGAGCAGCCGGCCCAGGGCGGTGGCGAGCGCGCCGGCGTCACCGGGCGGTACGGCGAGACAGGTCTCGCCGTCGGTCCCGGCGACCTCGGGGATCGCGCCTCCGGTGGTGGCGACCAGCGGGGTGCCGGTGGCCATCGCCTCGGCGGCGGGCAGCGAGAAGCCTTCGTAGAGCGAGGGAACGCAGGCGACCTCGGCACCGCGGATGAGGTCGACGAGTTCGGCGTCGGTGATGCCCTTGACGAAGTCGATGGCGCCTTCGAGGCCGAACCGGGTGATGGCGGCGGCGACCGGCCCGTCCTCGGCGCGCTTGCCGACGACGACGAGATGCGCGTCGGGTCGCTCCGCGCGGAGCTTGGCGAGCGCTTCGACGAGGTGGACCAGGCCCTTCAGCGGCACATCGGCGCTGGAGGTGGTGACGATGCGGCCGGGGATCTCGGGCACCGAGGCGTCCGGCGAGAAGAGCCGGGTGTCGGCGCCGATGTGGACGACGTGGACGCGGTCCTCCCGCACCCCCAGGTCCTCCACGATCTCGGCGCGGGAGGAGCCGGAGACGGTCAGCACGGACGGCAGCCGGCGCGCGACGCGCTTCTGCATCTGGGTGAAGCCGTACCAGCGGCGCACCGACAGCCGGCGCTTCCAGTCGGGCGCCGCGGCCAGGTCCAGCCGCCGGTCGACGGTGATCGGGTGGTGGATCGTGGTGACCAGCGGGGTGCCGAGCCCGAGCAGCCCGTAGCCGAGCGTCTGGTTGTCGTGGATCACGTCGAACTCGCCGCGCCGGGCCGCCAGGTGGCGCCGGGCGCGCAGCGAGAACGTCAGCGGCTCGGGGAAGCCACCGGTCCACATCGTGCCGACCTCGACCGCGTCGATCCAGTCGCGGTACTCGCCGAGCCGGGGATTGCGGAACGGGTCCGGCTGCCGGTACAGGTCCAGGCTGGGCAGCTCGGTGAGGGTCACTCCGGCACCGACGGCGTCGAGCACCGGATAGGGCTGGGCGCCGATCACCTCGACGGTGTGGCCGAGCCGGGCGAGCTCACGGGAGAGATGGCGTACGTAGACGCCCTGGCCCCCGCAGAAGGGGTTCCCCTTGTAGGTGAGCAGCGCGATCCGTAGTGGCATGGCCTCAACGGTCACTCCCGGCCCCCTTCTCACTCACTTCCGCCGGAGCGTAACCGGTCGCGCTAATCTAGAACAAGTTTCAGACTCGAACGTTCAGAACCGAATCTACCGGCAGCGGCACGGCCCCGAATGAGGCGGACCAGGTGATTCGCACCACGACATCTGTCCTGCCATCATGCAACGCAGTGCCACGGTGACCGCGGATTACGGATGGAATGTCACGGAATGGGACATATGACAACAGAACCCAAGCCGCCGACTCCGTCGTCGCCCCTGCTGACCGAACGTCAGGAGGCGCGCCGCCGTCGCATCCTGCACGCCAGCGCGCAGCTCGCCTGCCGCGGCGGTTTCGACGCGGTGCAGATGCGTGAGGTCGCCGAGAACTCGGGCGTCGCGCTCGGCACGCTCTACCGCTACTTCCCGTCCAAGATCCATCTGCTGGTCGCCACCATGCAGGACCAGCTCGGCCAGATGCACGAGACGCTGCGCAAGCGTCCGCCGGTCACCGCCGAGCCGGCCGACCGGGTCGCCGAGACGCTGATGCGCGCCTTCCGCGCGATGCAGCGCGAACCGCATCTGGCCGACGCGATGGTGCGCGCCCTGACGTTCGCCGACCGTTCCGTGAGCCCCGAGGTCGACACCGTCTCCCGGCTCACCACCGCGATCATCCTGGACGCGATGGGCCTGGACGGCCCGCCCACCGCCGACCAGCTCTCCGCGGTCCGGGTGATCGAGCACACCTGGCACTCGGCCCTGGTGACCTGGCTCTCCGGCCGCGCCTCCATCGCGCAGGTGAAGATAGACATCGAAACCGTGTGCCGGCTGATCGACCTGACGGCGCCGGAGCGGCGCGGCTGAAAAAGGCGCCTCAGGAACGGCACGCCCGGGACCTGGCGATACCGGCCGGTGGGATGTGCCGGAGGCACCCCCAGGTGGCCCCTGTCGCACGCACATTCCCAGCGTGCGGGGGGCACATGGGCGCACGGAATGCGCCTCCGTGCATCTCCTTGGCCGGATTGCGGGGCCATCCCTGACGACTTCGCGGGTACGAATGGGGTTGCTCGCACGGTCCGGTCCACGGGGTTCTCGAAGGGGCAAATGTGATCCGGGTTTTACTAGTACATGACACATGGCTGATGCGATCCGCGCTCGCGGCGCTGCTGGGCAGGGAACACGACATCGAGGTGGTGGCCACGCCATGGCGCAACGCACCGAGACGCGCTCGGTCGTTACGGCCTCAAGTGTGTGTGGTCGACGTCGAGTGTCCTGGTGCCGAACACGGCAACGTGGCCCAACTGACGGAGTTACAGGACTACGCGGTCGGCCAGGAATGTGCCCTGCTCGTCCTGGCCACCGCGAGCCGCCCGGGTCTGCTGCGCCGCGCGTCGCAGGCGCGTGCGCTGGGGTTCGTCAACAAGGACGCACCGCCAGAGGAACTGGTCCGTGGGATCAGGAGAGTCGCTACGGGGGAACGTTTCGTCGACAATTCGCTCGCTTTTGATTTCCTGCAGGCCGCCGACATTCCGCTGACCCCCCGCGAGTTGAGCGTGCTGTCACTCGCCGCCGAGGGCGCGTCCATCGGCGAGATCGCCCGCGTCCTGCACCTGTGCAACGGCACCGTGCGCAACTACATGGCCGCGATCACCCGCAAGACGGGCGCCCGGAACCGGGTCGACGCCATACGAATATCCCGGGTGGCCGGCTGGCTCTGACCAGTTCCCGACCAGGTCCCGGTAGAGCGCGGACCGCTCCAGGAGCTCCTCGTGGCCGCCGCAGACCGTATGCGTGCCGTCCATGACCAGCACCTGGTCCGCGCGCCGCGCCGAGCTGATGCGGTGCGCGATCACGATCAGCGCTCCGCCGCCGGGGCGGAGCGCGAAGGCCCGTTCCGCACGGGCCTCCGCCGCCGGGTCGAGATAGCAGGTCGCCTCGTCCAGCAGCACCAGCGGCGCGGGCGACAGATAAGCGCGGGTCAGCGCCAGCAGCTGCCGCTCCCCCTGGGACAGCGTGCCCGGCTCGGCGATGCCGTCCAACCCGCCCATCCGGTCCAGCAGTTCCGACATCCCGACGGCCCCGGCCGCCGCGCACAGCCGGCTGTCGGGGACCGGCTCGGGACCCGGGCACAGGTAGGACAGGTTGTCGCGGACGCTTCCGGCGAAGACGTACGCCTCCTGCGGGATCAGCACCCGCATCCCCGGCAGTTCGGTGGCCGGCTGCTCCCGCAGCGGCCGGCCACCGAGTTCCACCACACCCGCACCCGGGTGCAGCAGCCCCCCGATGAGCCCCGCGAGGGTCGACTTGCCGATCCCGCTCGGCCCGACGACCGCCAGATGGCAGCCGCGCGGCACCACGAGGTCCAGCTCCCGGACCACCGGCTCGGCCAGTTCCCCGTAGGCGAAGGTGACACCGCGCAACTCCACGGCGGGGGCGGTGGGTACATCCGTGGGGGCAGGCACGGGCGCATCCCCGACGGGCGCTCCGTCCTCCGGGTCCGGTGCGGCGGTCTGCGGTACCAGGCGGCCGAGGACGACGACGAAGCGCGAGCCGGCCGTGCCCAGCCCCTGGGTCAGGGCCTGCAGTGCGGGCAGCAGCGACTGGGTGAGGTAGGCGAGGGCGCCGACCAGCGCGCCCGCGGTCACCCCTCTGCCCAGCAGCCACGGCGCCGAGGCGAGCAGCAGGACGACGGGGAGCCGGCCGCCGACGCCCAGGGCCAGCGCGCGCAGCACTCCCCAGCGGGCGAGGACCCGTGACGCGCGGAATTCGGTGTCGATCCGCTGCGCGGCCTCCGCCGTCATCCGCTCCTCCGCGCCGCAGGCGGCGATGTCGCGGAGTCCGGCGGCCATCGCGCCCAGGCTCTCGGCCACGTCCTCGTTCGCGGTGAGGAAGGCCGCCTGGCGGCGGTTCATCGGCCGGAGCGTCAGGCAGAAGAGCCCGAGCCCCACGAACAGCGGCGGTACGACGACGAGCAGCAGGACGGGTGCCAGCGAGAGCAGCCCGATGAGGGCGCCCGCGACGGTGAACAGGAACGACCGCGACACCATCACCAGACCGGCGAACGTGTCGCGGGCGATCTCGACCTGTTGGGTCAGCCGCGAGACGACCGCGGTGTCCGCGCCGTGCGGGTCGCGTACGGCGTCGTCCAGGCCGCGGGCCACCACCCGCCGCACCAGGCCGTCGCGCAACGGTTCCACCAGGGCCGCGACCGCGCGGTAGACCCGGCCGGTCCCGAACGCGCCCGCCGCCACGGCCAGCGCGGCCAGCCCCGCGTACTTGGAGTTGCGCAGGTGCAGGGAGTAGGGGCCGGGTACGAACTTGAACGGTATGCCGCGCGGGACGCAGTGGTCCCAGACCTTCGCGATGGTCTTCTCGGCGTTTTCCAGACACGCGGAGACGTGGATCTTCCACCCCTGCGGGGGCGATCCGGGTCTGGGGACGCCGGTGCCGTCCACCGGCGTGAAGTGCAGCCAGTCACCGGAGCGTCCGGTGCGCCAGCCCTCGGGAACCGGGCGCTGGGCCGGCTCGTAGAGCGACGCACCGGATCCCTTGTCGGGACCGGAGCCCGTGGACAAGCGGTCCGGGGTCCCTTAGAAATACCTGTCGACTAGGCAGAAGACCTCGTACCGCTTGTCCATGACCTCCCCCTCCGGCCTCGAGGTGCTGAGATTTTCACGTGGCCGAAACGGGGAACAGTCGCGTCCGTAACGAAACACCCGTGCAGAACGCATATGTGCGTAATGCACGGGTGCGCAGCCGCAGGTCAGGAGGTGTCCCTGACCTGCGGCGGGACAGCTGTTCCGTTACTCCTCGGGCGGGAAGACCGGCTCGCCGGTGGCGAGCAGGGTGAGCGTGATCGCCTCCACCGGGCACCCTTCGGCCGCCGCCAGCACCTGTTCCGAGGCGTCGGACTCGGCGGCGGCGGGGTGGGACTGCCGGGCGCCGTCGAGGGTGAAGCCGTCCGGGGCCGCGTTGACGCACATGCCGGAGCCGATGCAGACCGTGCGGTCCACCTCGATGTGCCAGCGGTCGCCCATCAGCCCTCCGCCCCCGCCGTACCGGCCGGCGCCTGGTATCCGGCCGGCAGGTGGATCATCTTGTGCTCCAGGTACTCGCCGAAGCCCTCGGGGCCGAACTCCCGGCCCACGCCGGAGTTCTTGTAGCCGCCGAACGGGCCGAGCATGTCGAGGCTGAAGGTGTTCACCGAGTACGTGCCGGTGCGGACCTGGCGGGCGATGTCGATGCCGTGCTCGACGTCGGCGGTCCAGACGCTGCCGGACAGCCCGAAGTCGGAGTCGTTGGCGATCCGCAGCGCCTCGGCCTCGTCGTCGTACGGGAGCAGACAGATGACCGGGCCGAAGATCTCCTCGCGGGCGATCCGCATGGAGTTGCTGACGTCGCCGAAGAGCGTCGGTTCGACGTACCAGCCGGTGTCAAGACCGGCCGGCCGGCCGCCGCCGGTCAGGACCTTCGCGCCCTCCTCCTGACCGATCTTGATGTAGTCGAACGAGCGCTGCTGCTGGCGCTTGGCGACCAGCGGGCCGACCTCGGTGGCCGGGTCGAGCGGGTCGCCGACGACCAGCGCGGAGGCGGCCGCCGCGAAGCGCTCGGCGATCTCGTCGTAGCGGGAGCGCGGCGCCAGGATCCGGGTCTGGGCCACGCACGCCTGGCCGTTGTTCATCCAGGCGGCCGAGGTGATGCCGGGGACGGCGGTGTCCAGGTCCACGTCCGGGAGGATGACGGCGGCGGACTTGCCGCCCAGTTCCAGCGTGACGCGGGTGAGGTTGCGGGACGCGACCTCCATCACCCGCCGGCCGGCCCCGACCGAGCCGGTGAACGAGACCTTGTCGACGCCGGGGTGGCCGACCAGGTACTCGCTGACCTCGCGGTCGGCCGCCACGACGGACAGCACGCCGTCGGGCAGCCCGGCCTCCTTGGTGATCTCGGCCAGCACATACGCGTCGAGCGGGGTCTCCGGCGACGGCTTCAGCACGACGGTGCAGCCGGTGAGCAGCGCGGGCGCGAGCTTGGCGGCGGCGGTGAACTGCGGGACGTTCCACGGCACCACGGCCGCGACGACCCCGACGGGCTCACGGCGGACCAGGATCGGGCCGAGGACGCCGGTGCGGTGCTCCTCGTAGGGGAAGTCGCGGGCGACGGTGATCGCCGCGTCCCACACCATCATCGCGCCGAGCGACTGGGCGAGGATGCTCCACGAGTAGGGGGAGCCGTTCTCCGAGCTGATGAGACGGCCTATCTCGTCGTACCGGACGGCGATGGCGTCCTTGATGCGGGTGACGACGGCGATCCGCTCGTCGAGGGTCATCCGCGGCCACGGACCCTCGTCGAACGCCTTGCGGGCCGTGGCGACCGCGCGGTCCACGTCGGCGCGGGAGGCGTGCGGCACCCGCCCGATGACCTGCTCGGTGTGCGGGGAGATGACCTCGATGGTCCCGCTGCCGAGCGGGTCCACCAACTCCCCGCCGATGAACAGCTGTCCGTGTTCGATGAGGTCGGTCATTACTGGTGCCTCCTGCGGGTCGGCCCATACCTGACGCTGTTTCAGAACTGATACCAGTTCTAGTTATAGTGGGCAATGACTTCGTCGGCGAGAGGGGACCAGATGGTGCGCGTGACCGACCACGGCGGAGGGGTCTGGAGCATCCCGGTCCCGATCCCCGACAACCCCCTCGGCCACACGCTCGTCCATCTCCTGGACACCGACCGCGGTCCCGTACTGATCGACACCGGCTGGGACGATCCGGACTCGTACGCCGCGCTGGAGGCCGGGCTCGTCGAGGCGGGCACCTCCGTCGCCGAGGTGCACGGTGTCCTGATCACCCACCACCACCCCGACCACCACGGGCTGTCCGCGCAGGTCCGCGAGGTGTCCGGCGCCTGGATCGCGATGCACTCCGCCGACGCGGACGTGGTGCGCCGCACCCGGTCCGCCGAGCCGGCCCGCTGGCTGACCTTCATGACGGCCAAACTCACCGCCGCCGGCGCCCCCGAGGAGCACATCGCCCCGCTGCGCGCCGCCCGCGAATCGGGGCGGATGAGCACCCTGCCGGGGCTGCGGCCCGCGCTCCCGGACCGCGACATCGAACCCGGCGAGCTCGTGGACCTCGCCGGCCGGCGGCTGCGCGCCATCTGGACGCCCGGCCACACCCCCGGGCACGTCTGCCTGTTCCTGGAGGAGAGCCGGCGGCTGTTCTCCGGTGACCATCTGCTGCCGGGGATCTCCCCGCACATCGGGCTGTACGAGGACCCCGACGACGAGGTCGAGACCGATCCGCTCGGCGACTACCTGGCGAGCCTGGAGCGCATCGGCCGGCTGAACCCCGACGAGGTGCTGCCCGCCCACCAGTACGCGTTCAAGGACGCGGCCGGCCGGGTGCGGGAGCTGCTCGACCACCACGAGGAGCGGCTCGCCGGGCTGGCGGCGCTGATCAGTGACGCACCGCGCACCCCCTGGCAGCTCGCCGAGGTGATGGAGTGGAACCGCCCCTGGGAGCAGATCCCGTTCGGCTCCCGCAACATCGCCGTCTCCGAGGCCGAGGCCCATCTGCGGCGGCTGGTGAAGGCCGGCCGCGCCGAGGCCGTGCCCGGCTCCGACCCGGTCACCTACCAGGCGGTCTGACAGCACGGGCGGCCGGGGCGCGGGCGGGCCGGGACCGGGAGCGGCACCCGCAGGGCATACGATGTTCGGGACAATTCCATCCACGTCCGAGCGGGGGAAGCCGGCGCGAATCCGGCACTGACCCGCAACCGTGAGCCGTCCCCCAGGGCAGGGGCGGCGAGTCGGAGTACCCGCGCGGACGGGAGCGGCTCCCGGTCCGGCAGATGCGGCGACGTATCGGCGGCGACCGGCACCGTCGAGGTAGCGACCTGGGGAGACATAGGGAGCGGATCAGCGAGCGGCGTCATGCGGCTGCGCATCCAAGGCGGAGGAGGAAGGCGACGCGGAGCGTCGTCGACCGACGACAACGCCGGAGGCGCGGCCGCCGGGCGTCGCGAGCCCGCTCCCTATGTCTCCCCAGGTCGCAAGGAGCCGGAGCCCGGTGCCCCGCGCAGTGCGCGGGCTCGCAGCGGTGCGCCCGGCCACGCACCCGCTCAGCGAAAGGCATCAACCCCTCATGAACCTCCGTCGCAGCGCCGCCGCGCTCGCCGCCGCCACCGTGCTCGGTATGGCCGCGGTGCCCGCAGCCTCCGCCGACACCCCGCTGCCGCCGGGTCTCTACGGCACCGGGGACCCGACGTACGACGGGGTGTGGCGGCAGTCGTACGCGCTGCTGGCGCTGGACACCGCCGGGGTGCGGCCGGCCGACAGCGCTGTCACCTGGCTGACCGGTCAGCAGTGCGCGGACGGCGGCTTCCCGTCGTACCGGGCCGACCCGGCGAAGGCCTGCGACGCCAAGACGGAGGACACCAACGCGACGGGCATCGCCGTGCAGGCGCTCACCGCGCTGGGCGGCAAGGACGCCGTGGTGAAGAAGGCCACCGACTGGCTGACCTCGGTGCGCAACAAGGACGGCGGCTGGTCGTACAACCCCGGCGGCGCCTCCGACCCGGACTCCACGGCTGTCGTGATCGGCGCGCTGGCGGCCGTCAAGCAGGACGTGAAGGCGTCGCAGGACAGCCTCAAGGCCTTCCAGTTCGGCTGTGACGCCAAGGCCGCCGACCGCGGCGCCTTCGGCTACCCTATGAACGGCAAGCTCACCGTGAACGCCAAGGCCACCGCCGACGCGGTGCGCGGCGCCCGCGGTGCGGGCTTCGTCGTCACCGCGCCGACCGCGAACACGGCCGCGAAGGCCCCGGACTGTGCGTCGCCGGACGCCTTCAAGACGCTCGACGCGGCCGGTTCGGCCTCGGCCGGCGCCGCGTACCTGACCGCGCAGCTCACCGCGGGCGGCGCGCACCTGACCGCCGTCACCCCGGGCGCGGACAAGCCGACGCCGGACTACGGCACCACCGCCGACGCCGTGGTCGCGCTGGCCGCGGGCGGCAACCTCGACACCGCGAAGACGTCGTACGACTGGCTCGCGAAGAACTCCGCCGTCTGGTCGAAGGGCAACCCCGCCGCCCTCTCCCAGCTGGTCCTCGCCGCCCACGCGACGGGCAACGACCCGCGCAGCGCCGGCGGCGCGGACCTCGTCCAGCAGCTGACCAACCTCGGCCCGAAGCCGGCCGCCGCGGCGAGCGCGAGCCCGTCGCCGTCCGACAAGACCGAGAAGAAGGACGGCAAGTCCTCCTCCGCCACCTGGTGGATCGTCGGGGTCTTCGTCGTCGCCAGCATCGGCGTCGGCTTCCTCGTCAGCGGCCGCAAGAAGAAGCAGGGCTGATGCCGCGCCCCCGGCTGCGGGTCCTCGCCGTCCTGCTGGCGCTCGGCGCGCTGCTCGCCGTCTCCGCCCTGCCCGCACAGGCCGCCGCGTACCGCTACTGGTCGTTCTGGCAGCGTTCAGGCGACACCTGGACGTACGCGCAGACCGGTCCCGCGCTGGACCGGCCCGCCGACGGGTCCGTGGAGGGCTGGCGCTTCGCGGCCAGCGCCGAGGCCCAGGACTCCTCGAAGCCGCGTGACGTCCCCGGCGCCACGTCGTTCGCCGCGATCTGCACGGGCACCCCGCCCAAGGGCGGCACCAAGCGCATCGCCCTCGTGCTGGACTTCGGCACCGCCGCCGACGCGGGCGGCGGTGCGGCACCGCCCGCGCCCCGTACCGCGTGCGCCCAGGTCCCGGGCGACGCGACGGGCGCCGACGCGCTCGCCGCCGTCGCCAAACCGCTGCGCTACAACTCCGCGGGCATGGTGTGCGCCATCGCCGGCTACCCGAAGACGGGCTGCGGGGAGCCGGTGGCCGACGGCTCGGGCGGCTCCGGCACGGCATCGGCGTCGAAGACACC
>NZ_JAPVLS010000131.1:0-18264 GCF_027158125.1 Streptomyces sp. H39-C1 | reverse complement strand
CATGCCCTCATCGGCAAGGTGCCGCCGCCAACGAACACCGGGGCCACACCGACATGCGCTCGAATCTGTCGGCACACAGAATGCCCCAACTCACCGCCCACATCGGCATCTTGAGTGACTCTCAACATCCGGGGCGGCCGGTGATCTTCCAGGTCCACGAGCGCACCCATACCCCGCACGACCCGCTCACCGCGGCACTGGGCCGCCCGATCTCACCAGATGACGGGCTGACCGAGCACACCGTCGTCGCCTGCTGGCCGGGGCTCGACTCCTACACCCTGGATGACGAGCAGGCGACGTGGACGTCCGCCCAGTGGGCTCAGCACCTCGAAGACCCGCTGCTGGAGCACCCGTTCGCTGCCAGCCCGAACGACGACCGGCGAGCGATCCTCCACCTCGAAATCCGCCTCCACCGCGATGACCGGGTGCTGACCGGACCCCAATGGGCCGAGACCGCCCACCGCCTCGCCCGCGCCGCCGGCATCGAGATCCCCGGCGATGAGCACGGCTGTCAGTGGATCGCCGTCCAAGCCCAACCCGGCCGCCTCGACCTGATCGCCAACCTGATCCGCCTCGACGGCACCTGGAACACCCAGCCCGCCAACGTCCTGCAGCGCCTTTCGGTCGAAGCCCGCCGCATCGAAGGGGACCTGCGCCTGACCCCGGCACCCACCGCAACCCAGCCGCAGGCCCCCGCGCCTGTACCCACTGCCACAGGCCACCTCGCGAGCGTCCTGTCTCAGCTCGCCGACGAGCACGCCGGGCCGCTGGCCACGGTGCGCTCGCTCATCGAGCACACCGCCCACCGGATCGCCCGCCAGCCAGGAGCCACCAGGCCGGACACGGCACACCGCCTGGAGCTGATCGCCCGCCGGCTCCACGTCATCCAGCAGGACCTCGACACCACGGCAGCCCACCTGTCGTTCGTCCGCCCCAGCGTGGCCCCGGCACCATCCGCCGGCCGGTCCGCCACCCACCGATCACCATAGGAGAAACGTTCCTTCACCTCTCGCCGACCGCTTCCTCGACATCCGCCGCGATCCGCACTCCGATGAGGTCCTCGCCCGCGGCGGAGACGCAGGAGCCCACAGTGTTCTGCAGCGGGCAGGTTTCGTTCCCGTCGTGCGCGTCCACGAGACCTACCACCGCACCCCCACCGGTCTCGATCAGGACGAGGAATCCCGCCTCGCCGTCGGCGCTGTGGCCCGGCTGCGAGCCGCCGGATACCACGTCGACTGCGACGCGGACTTCGACACCGAAGCCCGGCCCGCCACATACCCGACACTCGGCGCCTCCGTGGCCCAGCTCGCCGAGCGGATCCACCAGGCCACCACCACCGAAGAGGCCGCCGACGCTCTCACCGAGCTGACCGCCGCGCACGACGGCATTCTCGCCGCCCTGGCCGAGGTCCTGACCGCCACCGCGGAGTTCCACGACGGCCTCGGCCAGGCCCCCGACCCGCACATCGCCCAACGGCTTCGCTACCTCGCCGACGAGCGCCTGCCCATCATCAGCGCCGACCTAGCCGCTACCCGCAACAGCCTTGCCGACCGCCACGCCCCGCACCCCGGCCGCAGCACCTGCACCCAACAGGTCCCCGCCACCGAACGTGAACGCTCCGCCGCGTGCGCCTGCCCGCCCCGCCGCGCACCGTGCCGGCCCCGCCACCACCCGTGTCCGCCGGTCTGCGCCGATGACACCTACCTCGCCCAAGGACACCATGTACGACCACGAAAACTCCGAGCGCCTCGCTTCCTACGCCGACATCGTCGCCGGTGAACTTCCCGGGACCTGGACCAGCACCTACCACTCGCCCCAGGACAAGGACGACCTCACCGAACTGACCGACCGCATCTGGGACCTGGACCTCATCGCCGCATCCCTGGCCGAGCATCCCCTCCAGCACGCAGCCACCCTGAGCCGCCCGGACGGCGCCCAGCTCGTCGTCCTGGACCGGCACGACGACCGCGGTGGATTCCTCATCGCCGCCGTCGCCCCCCGCACCCTCCCCGACGAGGCATACCGCGCAGTCGGTGAACCCAACGGCATCGCGCTGACCGACGACCCCTTTCTGAGCGCCGAAACCGTAGCGGGCGACCTGCTCTCCCGCTACGACACCGCCCTCGCCCAGATCAGGTACAACGCCCTGGGCGGCGTGCAGCCGTCCCAGGCGGACCGGGTCGTCCTGACCTGGCAGCAGGACGGCAGCCTCGCCGCCGCACCCGTCGGCGAGCAGGCCGCCGAAGTCCTGGCGGCCAACGGCTTCGTCAAGGACCCGAGCGGCATCTACCGTCTCAGCGGCGACGACACCCAGGCGCAGGCCCGCGCCGTGCGCGAGACCGGACGCCAGCTCGACGCCCAGGGCATCGGCACCGCCCTCCAGCACCCGTCGGGGCGGATCGCGCCCACCGCCACACCCGCGGTGCCGCCGGCGTCGGCTGCGACCCGTAGCCCGGCCAGCAGGAGCCGATAGGGCGACGGGAGGGCCCGTCGATGGCGAATCTGGCCGATGAGTACGGCACCGACGTCGAGGTCTACATCAAGGCCCTGACGACCACCATCCACGCCGACACCGCCACAGGCGCCCCCGGGCGACTCCTCGACCTGCTCGACCCGCTCGGTCTGGAGCGGCGGGAGGTCCGCACCGCCGGCCCCGTCTACACCCGGCACGTTGCGCCGCAACACCTCGACGCTGATGAGCAAAAGCGCCTGGCCATCCGCGCGATCCCCGCCCTGCTCCTGGCCGGGTACAAGGTCAACTGCGCCCCCGAGGTCTTCAACGAGGATGCCTACCAGCAGGCCGTACGCGAGATCCGCGCCAGCAAACCCGCTCCCGCGGCGCGGCACCTCGCCCCAGTCGCTTCCCCCAAGCGCCCTGCACCGTCCCCGCGCACCCCGTGAAGCGGGCCGGGGCGGTGCCGGAACCCCACCGGAGCCGCCCCGGCCCGCACCATCCGACCCAGCGGATTCCGGTAACACCCTCACGGCCCCGGCGATGTCCCCTCACCGCAAGCCACGCCTTGTGGCCGCTGTGTTCCGCGGCTACCTGCGCGCCTGCATCCCCGCTGGTCCCGCCTGCCCCTTACCCCTGGCCGACGCGCGATCCGAAGCCGTGCTCGCCGAGACGCTGCGGATCGAACACCTCGAACGCGACTGACTATCCCTGACCTGGAGGAACATGCCCGGCACCCCTTACCCGGTGATGATGGCCGATGACATCACACGCCAGCTCACCCAGCTTGCCGACCACCTCGCCCACCTGCCCCTGCGCGAGGCCACGCAGGTCATCGCCCGCGTCCTGGATCCGGACAACGGCCTCCTGGGCGGCGTCACCTACCTCTTGGCCACCAGCAGCAGGTTCGCTCAGCACGAAGCCGAACGCGGTGCGCTGCCGGCCGAGGTGTGGCTCGCTCTGGGCCGGGGCTCGAACGAACTCAACGACATCGCCCTGGACCTGGACGAACACGCGCAGACTCTCCAGCGCGTCGGCACGCAGCCCCCGTCCGCCACCGCGCAGCCGCCGTCCCCTTCGCCCCTCGTCGCCCGGCGGCGCCGGTGACGAGAAAGCAGACGCAAGGCTGGGGGGCAGTCGAGCAGCCCGAGCAGCACTACCTCGTCGAACCGCGCGGACTTGCGGGCGGTGGCGATCTGCGGCACGTCGCGGAGTTCCTGCGTGCTTCGGGATGGCGGGACAAGTCCAAGACGGGTGGCCCTTTGGTCATGGAGAGCCCGGACCGCACCATCCGCGTCGGCTATGACCCCTTCGTCCTGCCCGGCGGATGGACCATCCACGGCAAGGCGAACGGCCATCAGGGCGAATGGTGGGCTGTCCTTGGCCGGCAGACGCCGGTGGAGATCGTCGCCGGTCTAACCGACGCCCTCACCCAGCCCCGCTCCGCGCACGCCCCCAACGTGTGGGCGCCACTACGGGAACAGCGCTGGCGCCATGAACCCACCGCCGGACATCACACCGTGACCAGCCCCGACGGCAGTGCCTGGATGCAGTACCACCAGGCCGCCGGCGACAACGCGATGTGGTCATCGGGTGCGAAGGACCAGCAGGGCAACGGCTGGAGCGCCCAGTTCACCGCCAGCACCCCGATGCACCTGGTCCAAGCCTTCTCCACCGCGCTTTCCAACCCCGAGCCCGTGATGCGCCCACTGGGCCGCGTCCCGCACAGCACGCAGATCCGCACCACATCGGTTTCCGTACTGCCCTCCCAGCTCCGGGCTTGGCAGCAGGCACGCATCACCGCCGCGCGCGCCGCCTGGGCCCGCAGCAGCACCCCCCGTGGTAGCCGTCCCCGCACCGCGGCTCGACCCCACGCTCACGTCGGCGGCACCCGCACCCGCCGCTGAACCCCGAAGCCCCCCGAGGAGCCCGATGCCCGCACCCACCCTGGAATCCGTCCGTACCGCGACGCAGACCCTGTCCCGCCTGACCGCATACCTGCGCGACAAGCCCGACCCCAAGGAGGCGTTCGCCCTCGTCACTCCGCTGCTCGATGAGTACACCGGCATCCCCGTGCAGTTCGGCGACATCCTGCGCGCCTTCGCCCGTTCCCTGCTGGAAAACCCGGACACCCCGCGCAGCAGGGAGGTCAGTGTCCTGGTCGATGAGTTGCGTGCCGCCGCGTGGGAGCAGTCCGACCAGCACACCCTCCACTACTCCTTGGACCACGTGCGGGCCCTGATCGACAGCGCCGCTGAGACCAGGCCGGGGGCGCAGAGTGCCGGTAAGTGAACGGCAGCTCGCCGCCGTCGCCGAGGTACACGCCTGGCGGATTCCCTTCGATACCAGTCCGCGTCATCTTGCCGGCCCCGGCGATGTCCGCCACGTCACCCACGGCCTGGCCGCCGCCGGATGGACCTCCACGTCCGACCCGCTGAGTGCCGAGATCATCCTGCGCAGCCCCGACCACCACTACAGCCTGCAGTTCGACCCGCAGTCCTCCACCTCCGCGTGGTGGCGGCTGCGGGCCGAGCCCACCGCCCCCCAGCAGGGCTGGTACGCCGAGTTCGGTGAGCTCGTTCCTGCCGAGGTCCTCGCCGGCCTCACCGACACCCTCATCGCTCCCCCTTCGGGCGAGTCGGCCACCCTCCAGCCGGTGCTGGAAGGTGCCGGATGGATCATCGACGGCCGCGGGGTTGCCTACTCCGACCCGTCGGGGTGCAGGGTGGAGCGCCGGGCGGAGAACGGCACCGGCACCGTGCCCTGGCGGGAACCAGAGCGTGTGTCCTGGCAGATCGAGGTCCGCGGCGACGACGAACTCACGGCTCGCGGGCCCCGTCTGTGGCACGCCTGGTTCGACGGCCACGCACCCGAACACCTCGTGACCGCGTTCGTCACCGCGCTCATCGATCCCGCCCCGCTGCAGCGCGCCATGTTCGACCGCACCGCCCACTACAGCGCCGTGCAACAGCCCAGCCCGCTGACTCCGCAGCAGGTGGTCGACGCGCACACCACCCGTATCAACACCATCCGCGCGCAAACCCGCGCCGCCCGCCGCCAGAAGCAGCCGACACCCGCGACGGCCCCGGCGACGCCGGCCACCGCTCGTCCGGCCTCTCACCGCTGACCCCGACAGGACCCTCCCCATCTCCCCCGATACCACCGCTGACCGCGATCTCCTGCAGCATCTCGACGACTACCTGAGCGACAGCAAGAACATCTACGACGCCTGGGACGTCTACTCCGACGAGCACACCGACCTCAACGGTTGGCCTCACGACGACCACGCCTACGGCACCCGCCAGCGCCAGCGCGACGCCGACACCGCCGAGGCGTTCGAGACCGTCCGCGCCGGCGCCCGCCCCCTACTGGCCACAGCCGAAGCGCAGCTCAGGACCATGCCGACCAGCGTGGTGCAGCACCGCTGGGCCTATCAACTGGGTCAGCTGCGCTCCGCGGTCGAGCTGCTCGACGCGTTGCACGAGCAGTGGGTGCGCACCCGTGACAGCCTCCCCGCCGACGCCCCGCCCGGTACCCTTCCGTTCGACGAAGCCCTCGCTGAGTACCACGCCGAATCGTGGAGCTACCTCGACGACTGGGCCACCCACGGTCACGTCCTCCACGAGATCAACACCGCTGCCCAGCACACCCCCTCCCCTCTGGCCCCACCGCCGGCCAAGGCCCCCGCACCCGGCCGGCCCGCCCGAGTGCGGAGGTAGCGGTGTCCCCGGTGCCTGAGAGCGTCGAGGTCGCGTTCATCGCGCCGCGCCATCTGGCCGGCGGCGGTGACCCAGCCTGGGTCACCGTCCCCCTTCACCGCGCCTGCGGCTGGAGCTACGGCCAGGACCCCTTGATGCCGCGCGTCATCCTCACCAGCCCCGACCGCAAGGCCCTCCTGCGCCTGGAGCCCGATCCCGACGGACAGTGGTGGACGCTGCACCACGCCCCGGAACCGGACCGGCCGGCCTGGTACGCGAGTTTCGGCGCCCGCACCCCGGTGGAGATCATCGCCGCATTCACCGACGCCCTCACCGACCCGCAAGCAGGCACACCCACCGAGGCCGATCCACACAGGCCCCTCACAGCCGCCGACTGGCGGCACGCTGGCGGTGACAAGGCGATGACCTCCCCTGATGGTCTGGCCCGCGCGGAGCACTTCGTCAACAGCACCACCGACTGCTGGTTCGTCACCACGGTGCTACCGCAGGGCCCCTTGTGGGAGGCCCGTTTCGGCACCCATACCCCGCCGCACCTGATCGCGGCGTTTACCGCCGCGTTGGCCGACCCCACTCCTGTGCCGCGCCCTACTCCCGCTCACGGAGGGTCGGGTCGCGGCACTCCCTTGGTGATCGGGACCACGCAGGAGATGCCCGTCGAGCGCGTTGCCTTCGCCCTGGAAGAACGCATGCGCGCCCTCGTCTCCCGTCGCGCAATCCCGGCGAATCCCTGTGCCCCGCAACAGCCGCCAGCAGCCTCCAATGGCCGCAGCCGCTGATCCCTCCGTCCCCGCCTGGAAGTACGTACCTCTTGCCCCCTTCCTCGAACGCCTCCACCGACGGGTACGACCTCGCCTTCCGGCTGCTGCTGGGAGTCTTCGCCGTCGTCGTGCCCCTGTCGAACCTCGCCTGGCTGTCCGGCAACATCACCGCCCACCTCACCGGCGCCCCCTGGGCGCCGTACCAGCCGACCACCGCCCTGCTCCATCCCGAACAGCTCTGGCCGCACGCCGCAGAAACGTCCCTGCTGATTGGCACTCGCATCGTGCCGGGTCTCCTCGTCCTAGCCCTCGCAACAGTCGCCGGCCTCCTGTGGGCCCGGCACAACAACCGCAACGGCGGCCGGAAGAAGATCACTGGTATGGCCAAGGCCCGGGACATCGAGCCGCTCATGGCCAAAGCGATCACCGACAAGGCCCGGTCGCTGCGGCCGAGTCTGAAGGACGCCAAGCGCATCGACGCCCAGGACACCGGGATCCTGCTCGGCAACCTCCAAGGCACCCGGCACGAGGTGCGGATGGGCTTCGAGGACGTCGCCGTCGCGATCATGGCCCCCCGCTCCGGCAAGACCACCTCGCTGGCCATCCCCTCCATCCTCAACGCACCCGGCCCGGTCCTACTGACCTCGAACAAGGCCGCCGGTGACGCCTTCACCGCCGCCTACGACGCCCGCACCCAGGTCGGCCAGGTGTGGACCATGGATCCGCAGCAGATCGCTCACGCTGCCCGCGACATGTGGTGGAACCCCCTGGCCAGCGCGAGGACCCTCGACGGCGCCGGCCGCTTGGCCGGTCACTTCCTCGCCGCGAGTGTCGACGCCAGCGCCCAGGGCGACTTCTGGTCCAAGGCCGGCAGCAACATCCTGAGCCAATTGCTCCTCGCGGCGGCGCTCGACGAGCGGCCGATCACCGACATCATGCAGTGGCTCGCGTTCCCCGCCGACCGCACCCCGCTCGACATCCTGCGCGACCACGACTTCACCGCCGTCGCAGCCCAGCTCAAGGGCACCGTCGAAGGACCACCGGAGACCCGCGACGGCATCTACGAGACCGCCCGCCAGTACGCCGCCGCCCTGCTCAACACTGAGATCGCCGCGTGGGTGACACCGCAGAAGGACGTCGCCGAGTTCCGGCCCGCCGACTTCGTCACCTCCACCGACACGCTGTTCCTCCTCAGCAAGGACGGCGGCGGCGGCGCCTCCGCGCTGATCGCGGCGTGCGCGGACTCGGTGATGCGGGCCGCTACCACCCAGGCCGAGCGCGCCGGAGGACGTCTCGATCCGCCGATGCTGGCGATCCTCGACGAGGCCGCCAACGTCTGCAAGATCAGCGACTTGCCGGACCTGTACTCCCACCTCGGCAGCCGCGGCATCATCCCCCTCACGATCCTGCAGAGCTACCGCCAGGGCCAGAAGGTCTGGGGAGACGCCGGCATGGACGCCATGTGGTCCGCCTCCACCGTGAAAGTCATCGGGGCCGGCATCGACGACCCGGACTTCGCCGACAAGCTCAGCAGGTTGATCGGCGACCACGACGTGGAGACCACCTCCACCTCGCACTCCGAATCCGGGAAGTCCACCTCCGTGTCCATGCGGCAGGAACGGATCCTGCCCGCCGACGCGATCCGCGCCCTGCCCAAGGGCAGCGCCCTGTGCTTCGCCACCGGCATGCGCGTGGCCATGCTCGACCTGCGCCCCTGGTACCGGGAACCCGGCGCCGCCGAACTATCGGCCGCCTCCGCCCGCGCGTCGAAGGCCATCACCGGCCGCGCCATCGCCAAGCACGCACCGAAGCAGTCCGACTTCGGACCTGCCGCGTAGCTCTCCGCCCGCCCCTCACCAACCGGGCATCTTCGCCCTCCCCTTGTCTGGAGTTCGGATTGCAGTTCATCGACCTGGCGGAGCAGACCCGCCTCTTCGGTCAGGTGGCGCTCACCTTGGAATCGTTGCGAGCGGACGTGGAACAGGTCCACGCCGGAGAGATCTCCAAGCCCGTCCGTGAACTGGCTCCCCTCGCCGTGCGCGCTCAGGAACTGGCGACGAGCTGCACGCAGCAACTGGCCACCCTCTCCACCAGCCAGTACGCGGCCATGCACAACGGACACGAGAACCTGGCTGAAGTCGCGGAGGTCTGCGCCCAGGTGTCGCTCGCCGCCGCCATGTGCACCCTCGCCATCCACACCCGCACCGAAGTACTGCTGTACGCGGACGCCGATGAGACGCCCCAGGCGAGCCGGCGCGTCCTGACCGATGCCACCGAACGGATGGACGCCGCAGCCGCGGCGTACCGCGGGCTGGCGCAACGGCTTTCTCGTCGCCTGGCCTCCACCGCAGCCCAGCGACAGGACCAACGGCTCATCGACCGTGCCCTCGCCGGCCCCGGAATCACCACCACCGCCTCCACCGCCGTCGCCCCCGGCCCGCCGGCCCCCGTGCCGGCACCAGGGCGCACCCGCTGACCCCGACGTATCGGAGCCCCACCATCACCCTGCGCCCCATTGATCTGCCGCTGCAGATCGGCCAGCTGCGGCAGCTCGGTGTCGACTTCGCCGCCCTGCACACCACGCTCACGGCACTGGATGCCCGACCGGGCAGTGAACTGCTGCAGCAACTCGGCCCGAAGATCCTCGCCATCCACGAACTGACCGGCCGCACCCTGGTCCAACTGTCCGCTCTCGACGGCAGCCAGTACGCCGCTGTGCCCGGCAGCCGATCCTCCCTGGAAGCACTCAGCGAAGTCGTCGCCTCCGCCTGCTTCGCCGCCTCGCAACTGGCGAGGGCCGTGGCGGACAACCCGCTCGAAGCCACCACCTTCGCCGGCGGTCCGCCCAGCGATGACGCAGCCCTGCGCCAGGCCCGGCACGCGGAAGCCGCACCCCTCCTGGCCGAGAACTTGGCCACCGCCGCCCACCACCTCAAGCTGTGCGCGACCTGCTGCCACTACACCGCCTCCGGGATCACACGCGACCTCCAACGCACCGCAAGCACCAGCGCCGGCCGGCCGGTACCGCACCGGCTCAGCGACACCCAGTACCAGGCGCTGCGCTCCCTCGCGCAGGGAGGGGCGACGATGCAGACGCGAGGCCGTGGCTCGACCATGGTCTGCACACCCGACCTCACCGTGATCACCATCGCCACCTTCCAGTCCCTGGACAAGCGCGGGCTGCTGCACCTCGACACCTCCGTACCCCCGTACAAGGGGCGGAGCATCACCGTCACCCCCGAGGGGCACCACGCACTGGCCCATCACTCAGCGAGCCAAAGTGCGGCCATCACGCCGTCCGCTGCGGCAGCGACCAAGGGGCCGCGTCGATGACCGAGTTCAACCCCGATGAACGGGTCATGGTCTCTCCGCGGCACCTCGCCGGCGGCGGGATGAACAAGTTCAACGATGTGATCGGTCCACTGATCCACCTGTTCAACTGGCGCTACGAACACAACCCGAGCACCGGGCGGATCGAGATCGACAGCCCCTGCGGCAGCGTCTTCCTCGACTTCGAGCTGAACCGGCAGGACGGCATCTGGTGGGAAATCCGGCACCACGAGCCGAACTGGACCGCCCGGTTCAGCCGGCAGACACCGGCCGAAGCCATTGCCGCAGTCACACAAACCCTGCCCCAACTCCTCGGCGACACCCGGCACGCCGATCGCATCCCGCTCACAACCAGCACTCTCACCGACACTGCGGAGGCCAACGGCTGGAGGATCGTGCGGGCGGGGCCGGTCACGCTGTTCACCTCCCCCGACGAGCACTGTCACCTGCGCCACGAGCCGGACACCGAGGTGCCCTGGCGGTTCGAGCACTCGCTCTACGAGGGCTTCGACACCGAGTGGAACGCCACCTTCACCCGCGATACCCCCGAGCGCCTGGTCGCCCAGTTCTTCGCCCACCTCGCCAGCGACGTACCCGTCGAACGGGTCTTCAACGAGGTCCCGTTCCTGGTCCAGAACAGCGACAGCACGCTGATCACACCCGTGAGCGGTGCCGCGGTCAGCCCCCACGCCCACCACGCCGTCGCCCAGGCCGCCCGGGCGCACGCCAACCGACACCCGCGACGATGACCGCCACCCCCACCATCCTCGAACGCCTACTGGCCCTGGGTGCCGACTGCACCCGCCACCACGACGCGCTGAACAACCTCGCTCTCCTGCGCGGCCCGGACCCCACCGCACGCAGCGCGGCCCGCTGACCACCCCACCTGGGAGCCACCACGCCCTCCAACCCACCCACGGCACATGACCTCGCCCGCGCCCTCGCCGACCAGATCCACCCCGACGCCGCACCCCGAGACGTGATCGTCAGCTTCCACGTCTGGCCGCAGGCCGCAGCCGAGTTCGGCCACCGCTCCCGGGGCGGGCCCGTCACCGCCTTCGCAGCGTCCCTGCACGCCCACCTGTTCGGCCTCCCCGCCGACACCGAACCACTGCCCGCCGCACTCGACGCACTCCTGCAGCACACCCGCACCGCGACCAGCCCAGAACAGCAGACCGCGATCCTGCGACAAGTCGCTGAACAGCTCCGCAACGCCGCCGACATCATCCGGGACTACCAGTACACGGCCCAGTGGGAACGCCTCCCCCACGACGTCGCCGAACAGCTCCGTCAAGCCCGAGCCCAGGCCCAGCAGATCGCCCAGACACTCGACCAGGTCGCGCCCGCCTTCGGCAGTCGGCCCACGGGCGCCGTGCCCGGTCCGCAACCAGGCGCGAGCACCGTTGTCCCCGTCACTACCTCAACTCCCGCAGCAGGACACCGCCGCTGACCGCAGCAACGACGCCGCCACCAGTGGCCTCGTGCTGGGCTCGTCGGGCACCGCTGCGGTGCCTCGGGCGAACGCCACCGTGATGGGCATCCCCGGTCCGGCTCCCCATCAAGGCCGGCCCCACGAGGAGAGCGCAACCGTCACCGCCTTCGCCCGCCCGCCCCGCACGGCCGCGCCGCCGCCCTCCTCACCATCAGGACTCTCTATTTCCCCGATACCGCAGTTCCGTGCCATCTCCCTCGGCGCAGGAATTCAGTCCAGCGCCATGCTCGCCCTCTCCGCCGAGGGCGTTCTCCCGAAGGTTGACTACGCCATCTTCGCCGATACCGGCTGGGAGCCCCGTGCCGTATACACCCATCTCGACCGACTCGTAAAAGAGGTCGCTGAACCTGCCGGAATACCCGTGCTACGAGTCAGCTCCGGGAACATTCGCAATGACGCGCTCGACCCCGATCACCGATTCGCTTCCATGCCGCTCTACATCCTGAACAAGGACGGAAAGCAAGGCATGACCCGACGCCAATGCACGGGCGAATATAAGATAAAGCCAATCAAGAAGAAGGTCCGCGAACTTCTCGGATACCCGTACCCGCAGCGCATTCCCAAGGGTGTCTTCGTCGAGCAATGGGTCGGGATATCCACGGACGAGTTCCACCGTGCCAAGGATGCCGACGTCCGCTACATGCGCAATCGGCACCCGCTCATCGACATGGGCTGGTCGCGCGGCGACTGCATCCGATATCTGAAATCAATCGGTCTCGCCGACACGCCGAAGTCATCGTGCCTTGGCTGCCCATTCCATGGAAATGCGCAGTGGCGCAGCATTCGCGACAGGAGCCCCGAGGAGTGGCAGGACGTCGTGGAATTCGACGCCGCTATTCGCCAGGGCAACGCCCGCGCCAACGCGACGGGCAACGCATTGCTCGGCCAGGCATTCCTCCATCGCTCGCGCGTGCCGCTCGGGCAGGCGCCGATCGACCACGTCACCGCCGCCGAGCGGGCCGCCCTGCAGCCCGAACTGGGTGACGCGGACGAACTGGAGAACGGTGTTGTGGACGGATGCTCTCCCTGGGCGTGCCGGGGAGATGCGGACGGGCCGACGCAGGATGACTACGGGTTGGCCACTTGATTCTGGACCTTTTTGCGGGTCCGGGTGGTTGGAGCCGGGCGCTGATGGTGCTCGGTGTGCGGGACGTCGGTCTGGAATGGGACGAGTGGGCCTGCAAAACCCGTGTGGCTGCCGGGCAGTGGACGGTGCGGACCGACGTGGCCAGGTATCCGACGTGGCCGTGGCTCGGCCGGACCCGCGGGTTGTTGGCGTCGCCTCCGTGTCAGGCGTGGAGTATGGCCGGTAAACGCCTCGGCCTGCTGGACCAGCCCCTCGTGCACGAGGCCGTCGCGCATCTCGCCGTCGGCCGCGATATCCGCGAACGGCTGCTGTTCGCCTGCCGGGACCAACGCTCCCTGCTGGCGGCCGAGCCCATGCGCTACCTGCACGCCCTGAACACCGTAGGCGAGCCGGAGTGGGTCGTCATGGAGGAAGTCCCGGACGTTCTGCCTCTGTGGAAGCAGTACGCCGCCGTGCTCCGAGGCTGGGGGTTCTCCGTGTGGTGCGGAATCTTGAACGCGGCGGACTACGGGGTGCCGCAGACCAGGAAGCGAGCGATCCTTCTGGCCTCCCGGATCCGCACCGCTGAGCCGCCTGCGCCCACGCACGCCCGTGTCGCCGAGCAGGAGAGTCTGTTCGGTCCGGGCCGGACCGGCTGGGTCAGCATGGCCCAGGCACTGGGATGGGGTGCCACCGACCGGCCCGTTCCCACCGTCTGCGCCGGCGGCGGACCCGGAGGCGGCCCCGAACCCTTCCCCTCCGGCTCCCGAAAGACCCTCGCCAACGCCCGGGACTGCGGCACCTGGACGCCCAGACCCCCGGAGATCGGCCAACGGTCCCGTCGGGACGCCGAGACACGCTGGGCGTGGTCCCTGCGGAGCAACAACCAGGCCAACGCCACCATCCGATCCATCGAGGAACCGGCGGGCACCCTGTTCTTCGGGCACCGCGCCAACGAATGCACCTGGGTCGCCGAACCCCCCACCACCCACCCGCCGGGCGCTGTCCCGGAGCCGATCCGGATCACCGCGCGTGAGGCCGGGCTGTTGCAGACCTTCCCCGCCGACTACCCCTGGGCGGGCAACAAGGGCCAGCAGTTCTCACAGATCGGCAACGCCGTCCCCCCGCTGCTCGCCGCCCACCTCCTCGCCCCGCACCTGAACGTTCCGCTCAACCCCGACGACTTCACCCTGGCCGCCTGATGCCCCACACCCCCAAACCCGACGAGGACGCTCTCGACGCCGTCGCTCCGCCGCACCCGGTCTTCCACGTCGAGCAAGCCCTCCTCGGCGCCTTCCTGCTCGAACCACAACGCCTCAACGAGGTGACCGGGGTCGGCCCCGACGCGTTCTCCACCGCCGCGCACGCCGCCCTGTTCGCCGCGATCAGCTCCCTGCCGGCCCCTGACCCGGCGGAGCACGCCACACACCCGCAGTGGCTCGACACCGTCCTTGCCACCGCCCGCGAGCAGGCGCCCGGGCTGACCGCCGCCTACCTGCACAGCCTGATCCAGGTCTGCCCGTGGCCCCCGCACGCGCCCGCGTACGCGCGGATGATCGAGGCGGAGCACTGCCGACGCCGTCTGGCCGCCGCCGCCCAGCGCCTCGTGCAGAGCGCCCACGACACATCACTCCCCCTGCGCGTGGCCTCCACCTTCGACGAGACCGACGCCCTGGGCGGCGTGCTGGACGACATCGCCACCCGCTTCCCACCGCACGCAGGATCCCTGCCCCGCACCCCCACGCCACCGCAGGCCACCACCCACGACCAGGACGCACTCGACGAGGCAAGGCTGTTGCTCGCCACCGCGACCGCCCACCCCAGCAGCATCGAGCAGATGCGCTGGCTGACGCCCGGCGACTTCACCCACCCCCTGCACGCGGGGCTGTGGCAGTGCCTGACCACTCTGATCCGCCGCGACACACCGGTCGACCCCGTAACCGTCCTGTGGGAAGCACAACACCGCGGCCTTCTCGGCGCCGGTGCCCAACCCCGGGAGCTGCTGGAGCTCCTTGCCGGGCCGGTCGGCTCCCCGGAGCACTGGGGTGAACGAGTCCTGCAGCGCTCCGTGCTGGCCGGCGCCCATCACCTCGGCCGGCGCATCGAGGCATTCACCCATGACCCGGCCAACACGCCGTACCAGCTCGTCGTCGGCAGCCGCCGCGCACTCGCCGACCTGACCGCCGTGTGGACCCGCTGGCAGCACGCCACCACCGAACCCGCTCCCACGACCCGACCGGCGCGCACCAGGACCGCGACAAGCACGGCCGCGCCCCGGGCCGGCCCACCGCCGACCACCGCCCTGCCCGCTGCACGCACCCCCCGCTAACCCCCTGACCGCCAGACCCCTCCAGTCCAGCACACCGAAATCGAGAGCACTTCTGCCGTGACGACACCCTCCATCGACGCGCACGTTCGCCTCGACGTCCACCCCACCCACTCCAGCGCCGTCACCGCCACCCTGACCGGTCCGCAGACCCACATCCCGCACCTGGGTCTGGAAGCCGCCGACTGGCATGTGGTAGCCGACAACACCCTCGTCCTGGTCCGCATCGATCACGAGGAGCCCTACTGGGCCCAGGACGCCGCGCGGCAACTGGCCGCCGACGGAATCGCCGTCGAGATCACCCCCGCGCTACGCACCGCGATCGACGAAGAGTGGACCTGGGCCAACTACCCGATGCCCTGGTGCACCCGCACCGAGATCCGTGAGGTCTCCAACGAGGCCCAGAAGATCCACGACGACATCCGCCACGGCCACCTCCTGATCCACGCCCACGCCGAGGAACTGGCGGGGAGCGTCATTCGGAGCGCGCGCTATTCGTCGCCGTGCGCCGCGCGGCGAGGTAGGCGCCCCAGTCAGGTGCCGCTCGTCGGTGCCATTGCTCTGCCGTGATCACGTGCATGCCGGTGATGGAGGCCAGGACGGCAGGCGGCAGATCCTGTGCGAGGTTCAGACAGGCAGTGACTCGGGATGGTTTGGCTCTGATGCCGTGGATGTTGAGCCGTCGTTGGAGGGTGCTGACGGGCATGGGGCGGCCCGGATAGCTGCCCCGGAAGAGCCACGTCCCGGCGTCCTTCCTGCCGTACTCGGTGGCGAGCTGCTCGACGAGGGTGTCGAGCGGTGGGGGCAGAGGAACGGGCTGGCGGTCGAGGAGGAGTCGGTTGTTGCCTCCGGAATGCTGCCGGATGTCGTTGCTGGTGAGAGCGACGATCCGGCTCAGCGGTTGGGCGTAGAGGTGGACCAGGGCGCCCGCGACTTTGACGTCGAGTGGCAGCTGGTCGTCGTGAAGGCACTGCTGCAAGACGTCCCAGTGGACGTCCTCGTCGAGTCCCGCGGGATCAGGTTTGCCGCGGTGCGGGACCAGAAGCTTTCGTGCGTAGCCGCGTCGGGCTGCCCAGACGAGGAAGTCGCGGACGTTGTATTGAGTGCTCTTGCCGCTGGCCAGCCAGTCGTCCACGTGCTCTTGCGTGACGGTGTCGAGGGCCTGGCCCTGTTCTTCGGACCAGGCGAGGAAGCGTGCGGCGCTGTGGATGCGGGCGCGGGCCCACTCTGTGATGTGGTCTGTGGGACGTCGTGTGCGGGCCCGCCTTCGCAGGCGAGGCAGGACGCTCCAGCGGACGTAGGTGCGCAGGACGGTTTCGAACTGGGGATATTTCGCCACGACGATCCCCAGTCGCAGCTCGATCTGGGCGAGGTGTTCGTCGCGCGGGGGAAGACTGCCAGCGGCGACCAGGATCTTGCGCATGTGGCCTGTGGCGATGTGGTGGCCGGCGAGGAAGGCGTCGTCCAGAGCTTCGTGGCTGAGCGGCTTCCCCGTCGCGGTGAGGTCGATGAAGAGTTTCCGCACGTTGGATTGGCGCAGCCACTGCAGGGCGGATCTGCCGTTGTCGGTGTCGGCGACTGCACGCCGCAGGTGTTGGAGCTGGTCGGCGGCTTCCGCGGGAATGATGGCCAGGGTCCGGACGAGCTGGTCATCGATGGCGCATGGGTAGCAGGTCCCTGGGGTGGAGGCTCCGCCTGGGTTGTTGCAGCGTGTGCAGCTGTAGTCGGTGGAGTGTCCGGCGCAAATTCCGCAGAGCGCATGGCCGCCGGCATTTCCGACCAGGGCACGGACTCTTCCGCAGCGATGACACGGCCCGGGCTCGTCCAGGCGACGGGCGTAGCACCGTTTGCAGGCCGGTCCTCGGGGCCAGTTCACCGTGACAGGAGAGTTCCGACCGCAGAACGCGCAGGTGGTGGACTTTCGGGTTTGGCAGCCGTTGCAGAGAAGGCGGTTGCCGTCCCTGGCCGAGATGTAGCAATAGGCGTGTTTGCCGCACTTGGTGCATGTCTTCTTCGGTGCGTCGTGCCCGTAGTAGCAAGCCTGGCAGACGCCGCGGGCCGGACAGGGGCGGGTCTTTCCGCACCGTCGGCAGACGGCAACGGATTCCCGGTATCGGGCCGTGGCCCCGCAGCTTCCACAGATCCGGCCGCCGGAAACAAGGTGGACGAGCAATCGGAAACGGCCGCACTGCGTGCAGGCGGGCCGACGCGCGTCGGTGCGGCCGACCTCGATCAGTCGCCAGATGATCTTCTGAACCGAGACGATCGCTTGCGGGGAACCGCTGGTGAGTGCGGTCGGATGGGTGTCCAGGTGTCTGCGGGCTGCCGATCGGGCCTGAGGTGCCAGATCAGCGACCACAGCGGCGGCCGCCTCCGGCATCAACCCTCGGCATCCGAGCAGGATTTGCTTGGTCAGCGCCTCGCGTGTCGCGGTCGCAGCGGGCCCTTCGGACCGTCGGCTCACAGTCCCTCCGGTCGACGGAGCTGGGTGCGGCGCGTCGGCGGGGCCGCGGCCGCGGTTTCGCCAGTGGCGGTGGGCTTGGCGACTTGCTGGCGGACCTCGACGACCTCGATCAGGTCGTTCGGGGTGCAGGCCAGGACGTCGCAGAGCGCGGCCAGCGTGTCCATCGACAACCGCTGGGGTGGCTGTGTCACGAGCCGGTAGACCTGTTCCCGGGACAAGTGGATGCCGCGTTCGGCCAGCAGTGGCACGAGTTCGGTGGTCTGGAACATGTCCTGCGCGGCCATCAGCTTGCGCAGGTTCCAGCGCACTCCCTTGGTCTTGGTCACCGAGTACTTCCCATCGTCGTGTCCGGACGTCGTGTGCTCGGCCGTACTTGTTGACGCTGCAGGTGGGCTTCCAGCAGGCGGTTCCGGTACTCGTCCGAGACCCAGGTGTAGAGCGCGGTGGTGGACCCGTGCCGGTGTCCGACCTGGTCCTGGACGAACCGCTCGGGGTAGCCGAACTCGATCAGGTGCGTCACGTAGCTGTGCCTTGTCTCCGCAGAGGCCGTGTGCAGAGATGTCGGTGTCGCTATTCGCTGGGTGGGCTCGCGGGTGCGTTTGCGACCCGGGTGTTGAGCCTGTGTAGCGATTCGATGGCCATGGAGTGACTGGCATC
>NZ_JAPVLS010000130.1:0-18659 GCF_027158125.1 Streptomyces sp. H39-C1 | reverse complement strand
CCGGGGGGGGGGGGGCGCCACCGCCATGTGCGTACGGGGGCCGTGGGCGCCGTGGAGGGACCGTAGGCGACCCGGAGGCGGTGGAACGCGTGAGAGGGGCTCAGCGGCCCGCTCAGCGCCACGGCGGGCGGACGGGGGTCCGTCTTCAGCGGTTGCTCAACGGCTGAGAGCGGCCAGCTCCTTGGCGGCCTCGGTGAGGTCCTTCGCCGTGTCGATGGCCCGCCAGTACGCGCCCTGCGGGATCGGGAAGCCGGCGAGGCGGCGTTCGCGCGCGAGCCGGGGGAACGTGGTGCGTTCATGGTCGCCGAGGTCCGGCAGCAGCCCGGTGAACTCCGGGTCGAAGACGTACACGCCCGCGTTGATCAGGAACGGGGAGGGCGGCGCCTCGATGAAGTCCAGGATCTGCCCGAACTCGTTGGTCTCCACGGCGCCCCACGGGATCCGGGGGCGGGCCAGCGCCAGCGTGGCGACCGCGGCGCGCTCGTGATGGAACGCGGCCATCTCGCGCAGCGAGAAGCGGGTCCAGATGTCGCCGTTGGTGGCGTACCAGGGCTCGTCGGGGCGCGGGAGCGACGCGGCGGCGTACTTGAGCCCGCCGCCGCGACCCAGCGGTTCCTTCTCGACGACGGTGGTGACGTTCAGCGGCAACCGGGCCGCGTCCAGCCACTCCTGGAGCACTTCGGCGAGGTGGCCGCACGAGACGACGGCGTCGGTGACGCCCTCGGCGGCCAGCCAGTCGAGCTGGTGGCCGATGATCGGTGTCCCGGTGCCCGGGATCTCGACCATCGGCTTGGGACGGTCGTCGGTGTAGGGCCGCAGTCGCGACCCCTGCCCTCCGGCGAGGAGGACGGCCTGGGTCACGGTAGGAGCGCCGTTCGTCATGCTGGGCACCCTACGGGACCTCGAACGCGTGATGACGGCGTCCCCGGGCGGCAGGGGACGCCCGTCATGGTCAGTAGACGGAGGCGACGCCGGTCGCGAACGAGGTGTCGCACACCGGACGCGAGAAGGACTGGGCGCGCACCGGACCGTACTTGGCGACGGCGGCGCGGCCGAGCGACCGGGCGATCGACGTGCAGTACTTTGCCAGTGACGGCCTGGTGGCCATCTCCGCCTGCAGGTCGGTCAGTACAGTGCTCGCGGACTTGTCCTGGAGCTCGTCCAGCAGTCGGGTGCGCAGCACCTCCTGCGGCTCCTTCGAGGACGGCACGATCTCCGGTTTGTCGTGCGAGGCCGTGAGCACCTGGGCCTCGGAGGCCGAGGTCGCCCACGGGACGCGGGTGACGGCGAGGGTCCCGGACAGCACGAGGACGACCGGGAGTACGAGCGCGAATGTCTTGCCGATGCGGCGAGCTACCTGGTTCACGCTCGCGATCGTAGCGATGGGTGATGATTTGGCGACATTTAGTCACCCTGCCGGGTGAGGGGAATCGCTGATACGGGTGCGGCCGGTTGACGAACGGGATCGAAAAGCCCGGTGTGTGTAGGTATTTGTCGACACCGGAATGATCAACGGGGACGCAACGCGGAACGGCCGCCCGCGGGTTGCGCGAACGGCCGTTCCGTACTGCTTATATGCCCGTTGGCCCGTTGGCCACGTTGGCCCTTCGGGTTGAGCGTCAGCGGGTGAGGCGCTCACCGGTGGAGGTCGAGAACACGTGGGCCTCGCCACCGCGCGGCACGACGTGCAGCACGGAGCCCTTCTCCGGGATCTCGCGGCCGCCGACCCGGATGACCAGGTCCTGGTGCTCGCCGCTGACCTCGGCGCTGCCGTAGACGAAGCCGTCCGCGCCCAGCTCCTCGACGACGTTGACCGTGACGGCCAGACCGGCCGGCTCGTCCTTCGACAGCGACTTGGCCTCGCCGTTCACGATGTCGAAGTGCTCGGGGCGGACGCCGACGGTGACCGTGCGGTCGCCCTTGTCGGAGGCGGCCGCGATGGCGTCGCGCTCGACGGCGACGATCGAGTTGCCGAACTTCACGCCGCCGTCGGTGATCGGGACCTCGACGAGGTTCATGGCCGGCGAGCCGATGAAGCCGGCGACGAACAGGTTCGCCGGGCGGTCGTACATGTTGCGGGGGGTGTCGACCTGCTGCAGCAGCCCGTCCTTGAGGACGGCCACGCGGTCGCCCATCGTCATGGCCTCGACCTGGTCGTGGGTGACGTAGACCGTGGTGACGCCCAGCCGGCGCTGCAGGCTGGCGATCTGCGTACGGGTCTGCACCCGCAGCTTCGCGTCGAGGTTCGACAGCGGCTCGTCCATGAGGAACACCTGCGGCTCACGCACGATCGCGCGGCCCATCGCGACACGCTGGCGCTGACCACCGGAGAGCGCCTTCGGCTTGCGCGCCAGGTAGTCGCTCAGGTCCAGGATCTTCGCGGCTTCCTCGACCCGCTTGCGGATCTCCGCCTTGTTCACGCCGGCGATCTTGAGCGCGAAGCCCATGTTGTCCGCGACGGTCATGTGCGGGTACAGCGCGTAGTTCTGGAACACCATCGCGATGTCCCGGTCCTTCGGCGGCAGGTGGGTGACGTCGCGCTCACCGATGCGGATCGCTCCGCCGTTGACGTCCTCGAGACCCGCGAGCATGCGCAGGGAGGTCGACTTCCCACAGCCGGACGGACCGACCAGAACCAGGAACTCGCCGTCCCCGACCTCGATCTCCAGGCCGTCCACCGCGGGCTTCTCCGAGCCCGGGTAGATACGGGTCGCCTTGTCGAACGTGACAGTAGCCATAGCTGTTGCACCCCTCACCGGCAGGAACGTGCCGGACGATCCGAGTAAAGGAAGGATTGGTCTAGTCCGCCATATGCGAACTGACCGTGACGCTACCCGCCGCCTGCCCCTTTGTCAGTAGCCCCCGGTCACCGACTTTCCCCACACCCGGCACCCCCCGCCTTGAGTACACTTCTCCTGGCCCCGCACCCGCACCACCCACCCGCGGACCCATGCCCCCTTAGCTCAGCTGGCCAGAGCACCGCTCTTGTAAAGCGAAGGTCGTCGGTTCGAATCCGACAGGGGGCTCTCGTTACCGCCCTGGATGACCTGCAGTTTCGGTCTCCTCGGAGCTTCGCTCACGGCCTCGGAGGACACCTCCGGGGCCGCTTGCGTGAGCGATGCGTGAGCGGACGGCGCATCCGGCTCCTGCCGTGGGTCGGACGGGGGAGCACCGTTCGGCCCGTTCTGCCTGCTGGCGCGAGGTACGAGGAGCGCGGCGCGCTCGGCGATGGCCCGGTCGAATTCCGGCAGCAGGCTGGTGTAGATGTCGGCGCTGACGACCATCGAGGAGTGGCCGAGCGTCTCCTGGATGTCCTTCATGTCGCCGCCCGCCGCGTGGATCAGCGTCGCCGTCCCGTGCCGCATGTCGTGCAGGCGGACCGGCGGCAGGCCGGCCTCCTCGTACAGCTCCGTGAAGCGCCGGGTGACGTTGGAGGGGTGCAGCCACTCCCCGTTCTCGCGGGTGAAGATCCGCCCGGTCTCCACCCAGGCCGCGCCCCACTCCTCCCGATCCTTGTCCTGCTGCTCCCGGTGCCGCTCCAGCACAGCGACGGTCAGGGAGTCGAGCGTGATGGTCCGGGCGCCGGCATCGGTCTTGGGATCGTCCTCGCAGACCTCCCACCCGTTCACCACCAGCTGTTTGGCCACGGTCATCGTCCCGGTGGCCAGGCTGGTGTCCGTCCACTTCTGGCCGCAGGACTCGCCGCGTCGTAGCCCGCGGTAGGCGATGAGGTGGAACTGCGCGTAGAGCCGGTCGCTCTCGGCATGGTCCAGGAAGCGGCCGGTCTGCTCCGGGGTCCACACCATGACGGGGGAGGGCTTCTCGCCCGTCCGCTTCCAGTACTCGATCCGCTCGTCGGTCCAGATCAGCGCCTTGGGGCGCTGGCGCGACTCCATCTCGACGTGGGACGCGGGATTGAAGGTGATCAGCTGCTGCGAGATCGCCTTGCTGAGCGCGGCGCGGAGCGTGGAGCGGATCCGCTGGCGGGAGGACGGACCGACGATGCGCCGGAACGAGGGCATAGCGGCGATGGCTTCCTTGAGCGCCTTACGCCGTGCGCGCTCGTCATGCCCCTTCCAGGGAATCTCGGCGAGGTCCGCAATCGCCTGCCGCCGGGCCGCATTCGCCTCGGCGGTCTGCACGTTGGCCTGCGCGATCGTCTCGAACATCGCCGTCAGATGGCTGACCCACAGCCGGTCCAGCCGCAGGTGCCCGAGGTGCGGCTGAAGGTAGAGCCGGACGATGCCCTCGTCGCGCATGATGGCCCCACGGCGCCCCTTCTTGGCCGCCAGCCAAGTCTCCAGCCATTCCCCGACCGTGAGGCGGCCGGTGAGTTCCTGGCCGCTGTGCAGGCGACGTCGGGTCTCCTCGACGCCGGGCAGCGGCGCCTTGGCGTCGGCGACCTGCTCCAGCATGTCGGCGATCGCGGCCAGAGCCTCCGGGTCGTCGGCGTCAGGGATGCCGAGCAGGGCGCGTATGCGGTCGAGTTCGGCCTGCGCCTCCTTGACGGTCTCGTAACCGGACCGGTTGAACGCACGCCGCGACCCGTCGGCGCGCTGCGGCAGCTCCTGGCGGACGGAGTAGGTGCCGTGCTTGCGGGCCTTGAGCTTCGGACATGACTTGCCGAGCGGCCTGCCGGTCCCGGCGTCGCGGCAGTAGCAGCGGCGATAGGTGGAGCCCTTCAAGCGAACTTCTCCTTAGGTGCGTTGGTCGTT
Source organism: Streptomyces sp. H39-C1 (assembly GCF_027158125.1). Taxonomy (NCBI): domain Bacteria; kingdom Bacillati; phylum Actinomycetota; class Actinomycetes; order Kitasatosporales; family Streptomycetaceae; genus Streptomyces; species Streptomyces sp. H39-C1. The sequence goes on along the minus strand of NZ_JAPVLS010000130.1, from coordinate 13,944 downwards.
GATCATTCGCTGCCCGGCTTCTCGTCCGGGTGGGCCTCAGGGGTGTGGTGGGACCAGACGGTGTTCCCCTCGGCGTCGTACGACCAGGTCGGGCGTGGCCGACGACGGAAGTGGCTGAGGGTGGACCCCATGAAGGACTCCTCCTCGCCGGTGAACCACTGCAAGGCGTCCCAGGTGGAGACGGCGTCGCGGTGGGGGAGGGCCTGCGCCTTTTCGGTGTGTCCGACGGGGTAGATCAGGGAGATCGGGTAGGTGTGCAGCGCCTCGGCGAGAACCATCACCTCCACCAGCGGCAAGGTCGTGCGGCGCCCGGACTCCATGTTGGCGATGACGTTCCGGGGGATGGGATAGCCGATCTCCGCGCAGGCGCGCGCCAGGTCCTCGCCGCTCATGCCGAGATCCTTTCTTCGCCGCCGAACCTCTGCCGCCACGGTGGCGACGACCTGGTCAGCCCACTCCAGGACGTTCTTGTCTTCATGGTCGACATCGTGTTGTGTCACGGCGACACAATAGCTTCGTCACACTCATTTCCGATGGCTTGGAGTCGGATGCGAGTACGCGTTCGCCGAGGGCTCAGTCGAGGAGCGGAGTCGCGTGATGCGCGAGAACGAGATGACCCAGACGGTGGAGGGCATGGGCCGCGAAGAGCTGCTCTCCCTGCCTGCCGCAGTCGACCTGGAGACGGGCAACCGGGCTCTGGGGCTGGGGCGGAGCAAGGGGTACGACCTGGCGCGCCGTGGCCTGTACCCGTGCAAGGTCCTCCGGTTGGGCAACGCCTACCGCGTGGTGACGGCGGATCTGCAGGCGGTGCTGGGCCTGACGGCGTGAGGGGGCAACGCCGCGTCCACGGAGGTGTGTCGAGAGAACGCAGAACCGATGGACTGTGCCGGAATCCGGTCGTATGGTCCTGGTCGCGCCGACCCCGGCGCCTCGGGACAACTTCCGAGCAAGCTCTCGATCTGGGCAGAAAGAAGCCCCCGGCGCTACGAACGCCGAGGGCCCAGCAGAACCCTCGTAACCGCCCATCGCTGAACGACCAACCAGCGCGCCGGAGTACCAGCTCCGAGCCCGCCGTGAGGAGCTTCTGTGCCCCACAGTACGACCCGCCCTATCCCTCCCGCATCCCCGTCGCACCGCCCGACCGCGAATGCGGGGCGCTGACCGGTGGCCCGAATCCGCACCATCAAGCCGGAGATGTTCATCTCCGAGTCCCTCGCGTCGGTGTCCCTCACCGCCGAGCGGACCTTCACCGGCCTGCTCACCCAGGTCGACGACCACGGCCGTTTCCGTGACAACGCCGCCGTCATCACCGGCCTGCTGTGGCCGCTGCGCGCCGAACACACCCCCGTGCACGTCGAGGAGGACCTGGCCCGGCTCGACGGCGCCGGGCTGATCTGCCGATACGCGGGCGGCGACGGGAAGCGATACCTGCACCTCGTCACCTGGCACAAGCACCAGAAGATCAACCGGCCCAGCGGCACCCGCGCACCGGCCTGCCCTACCCACGACGGCGCCCCATTCAGTGAGCCCTCACTGAGCCCTCATGGAGGGATCACGGAGGGCTCATCGGGCCCTCACCGAAACCTCGATGAGTCCTCGCGAGACATACGCGAGCCCTCACTGAATCAAGAAACAGCAGGTCAAGCGGCATTCAGTGAGGGCTCAGTGAGTCCTCAGGGAGGGATCACGGAGGAAGCGGTGAGCCCTCAGGGTCCGGATCTAGGACCTAGGATCTTGGATCTAGGATCTTTCCTTACGGGGGGCGCGAGCGCCCCCGCACCGGACGCCGTCTCCGCTCAGCAGCTCATCGCCGAATACGTGGCAGGCTGCGCGGCCAGGCCCCCGGGCAAGGTCCTCGGTCACCTCGGCCGAGAGATCAACCAGCTCCTCGCCGAAGGCATCGACCCCGCGCACATCCGCGCCTCCCTGGACCGCTTCCGGACCAAGCCGATGCACCCCAGCGTCCTGCCCAGCCTGGTCAACGAGGTCATGAACGCGACCCAGCCCGGTGGCTCACCGCACCGGGCGTGGACCAACCCCGCCGACGCCGCAGCTGCGTACGGGGGCGAACTGTGATCCGCCGCCACCAGCCCCGCCAGCAGCCCGACCGCGACCCCCAGCAGGCCGGCACCGCCCTGCATGCCCGCATGCAGCGCCTCCTGGCCACGCGCGGCTTGGATCCCGACCGGTTGGAAGCCGAAGGATCCAACGCGGATTCCGATCGTCAACCGGCCGTGCTGGAACTGGCCGAGCGTCGGATTCCGCCGCGCTACCGCCAGGCCACGGCCGACCACCCGGAGGTCGCCACGTGGGTCCGGCACGTCACCCTGGCTGCCAGGCCGGGACCCGGTGGCGCACCGGGCATCGCCACCGGCCCGTCGCTGCTGATCGCTGGCCCCACCGGCACCGGCAAGACCCACCAGACATACGGAGCCGTACGTGGCCTCGTACAGGCCGGTGTGCGCCTGCGGTGGCAGTCGATCACCGCCGCCGACCTGTACGCCGCTCAGCGGCCCCGTCAAGGCCACGACAGCGAACGGGAGATGCGCGACCTGGCCCGCTGCCCGCTCCTCATGATCGACGACTTGGGCGCGGCCAAAACCAGTGAGTGGACCGAAGAGCTGACCTACCGGCTCATCAACCACCGTTACGAGCAGATCCTGCCAACGCTCTTCACCACCAACGTCCCGATCCGTGAGATCCGCACGATCCTCGGCGACCGCATCGCCTCCCGCCTCGCGGAGATGACCGAACGGGCCGTCCTGACCGGCCCCGACCGCAGAAGGCACACCGCCTAACCAGCCGTCCGCCTCTGCCCATCACCTGCCCCACCACCCTCCGGGCCGCGCCCGCGCTGACCCCTGCGCGCCCCGGAGGGCGATCGGAGACCCCACATGCCCACCGCCAACACCGCGCTACCGCCTGCCCGCATGCAGGGCTGGGACCGTGCCGCGATCTTCGCGCTCGGCGCCGCTGGATGCGCTCTGTCGTACGACGCCCTCCAGCAGATGGCCGTCGCCATCCACGTCCGTGGAATCCTCACCTACCTCTTCCCGCTCGTGATCGACGGCTTCATCGCCTACGGCGTCCGCGCCCTGCTGGTCCTGCGCACCGCCCCCTTCGCCGCCCGCCTCTACGTCTGGACCCTCTTCGGCTCCGCGACAGCCGCAAGCATCTGGGCCAACGCCCTCCACGCCGTCCGGCTCAACCAACAGCACCACCCGGTCTCCGGATTGCGGCTCGGCGACACCACGGTCGGCACCCTGTCCGTCCTGGCCCCGCTCGCCCTGGCCGGAGCGGTCCACCTGTACATCCTGATCGCCCGCCACCCAGCCGGAACGCCCGAGCAGGAGAGCCAGCCTTCCGAACAGGACATCGGCCCACCGGACGCGCCCCACGTGCAGCAGCTCCGCACCGCCGCCGCTGAAGCTCCGACGAAGGCCCAGCAACTGCCTCTCACCGCAGCCCCGCCGGAACCCCTGGTCCCAGTCCCTGGCGACATCCGGCGCATCGGTCGGCCGCCGGGCGCGGAGATGGACGAGCTGATGGTCCTGGCCCGGAGGGCAACCGCTGAAGAGGGGAAGAGCTCGCGCCGGGTCGTTCGGGACGCCGTCCGAAGCGCCGGACTCACCCTCGGCGGCGAACGCCTCACTGAGCTCATGAACCGCCTGCGCGAAGAGGAAGACGAAGTGTTGGACAGCAGCGCCGACTGACCGCAGACGGCCGCTGTCCTCGGCGGTTGGGGTGATCGGAAGGGTTCCGATCACCCGACCCACCCGGCCGTGCTTTCTCCGGTCACCCCGTCCGCAAGGACAGCCACGGTCCATGACGGGCCCACGGCGGTACGCCCTCAGCAGCGCGCCACGGATCGACCCCCGCCCCTACACAGCCGCAGAGCCGTCCGACCTCGGCCAATTTCCCGCAGAGCGACACCCAGGAGCCGAGCATGCGCGAGATCAACTCCACGAACACCAGCACATCAGCTCCCCACTCCGGCGTCGAAGTTACGGATGCATCGGTGCCGACCACATGCGGAGCCAGCAAGAGCCTGCGACCGCCCTACGGGCGGTCGCAGGCGCAGGCCCCCGCCCAGGGGGGCGGGGGTGGGCCGGCGGGGGCGCCGGACCTGGAGTTGGTCGCGGCCGAGGGCAGCCGCGACCAGGACCTGCAACCCCCTTCGCAGCGCACCGCTACCTGCCAGCAGCCGCCAGTTGTGCGCGCGTCCGCTACCGCTGCCGCGCGTCGCAAGCCCAAGCGCCGCCAGCGCGATGCCACGCAGAAGAAGAAGTCCCGCGTCACCGTCCGCTTCGACCAGCATGAGAAGCAGCAGCTCGACGATCAGGCAGCCACCGCCGGCCTCTCCCTCGCGCACCTGGTCGCACGCCGCGCACTCACCCCCGGCACCGCCACCGCAGGCTCGGTCCAGCGCACCGAACAGTTGGACGCGGCAATCGACGAGTTGGCCTCGACGCGCGCAGAGCTGAGCGCCTGGGGGAACAACCTCAACCAGATAGCCCGGCACCTCAACACCGGCGGCACCCTCGTGCCCGGTCCCGCCAGCCAGTTCGTCGACTCTGCGGGGTACCTCCTCGGCCAGGACCTCCCCCGCGTGGTGGCGCTCCTGGACGAGGCCGCGCACCGGATCGCCAAGCGCCGGGGGCGAGGGTGATCGCCAGCATCAGCCGGGGCGACCGCACCCGCGGTGTCCTGGCCTACGTCTACGGCCCCGGCGACGTGGACGAGCACACCCACCAGCACACCGTCGCAGGGTTCGAGGAACTGCTGCCCGACCCGGGCCGGGCCACCGACCCCGAACAGGCCCTGGACCAGCTCGCGAAGATCCTGGACCTGCGGGTAGTCCAGGCCGGCAAGCGTGCCCCGAAGGAGCACGTGTGGCACTGCTCGCTGCGCGCGGCCCCCGAGGACCGGCACCTCAGCGACCCGGAATGGGAACAGGTCGCCCGCCGCGTCATGGAGGCTTCCGGCATCGCCCCGGCAGGGGATCCGGACGGCTGCCGCTGGGTGGTGGTCCGACATGCCGAGGACCACGTTCACATCGTCGCCACCACCGTCCGCGCCGACCTCACCCACGCCCGCCTGCACCGGGACTGGCACCGTGTCATGACCGAACTCAGCAGCATCGAGACGGATTTTGGGCTGCGCCAGGTCGACCGAACCCCCAGCGGCCACCGCACCTCACCCCGCCGTGCCACCCGCGCGGAACTGCACAAGGCCAAGCGGCTGGGCAAACCCGAACCCTCTCGGCAGACTCTGCGCTCCGCTGTGCGCGAGTCCCTCGCGGGAGCCGTCACCGAGGAAGAAATCCTCGCCCGTCTCGCCGACCACGGCGTGCGCGTGAAGATCCACCGACTGCCCTCCGGAGACGCCAGGGGCTACTCCTTCGCCCTGCCCGGCGAACGCAAGGCCAACGGCGAACCCCTGTGGTTTCCCGGTACCCAACTGGGCCCGGACCTGACCCTGCCCAAGATCCGCGCACGCCTCCACACCGGAGCCACCACCGTCGCCGTCACAGGGGCTGCCGACGCTCACCGCAAGGCCGACCGTTCGGCCGAGCAGGCACTGCACGTCATCACCTCCCTCCCCGTCCAGGAAATCGACGAGCCAACCGCGACCGCAATCAGCGCCGGCCTCGGGGAAATCCTCGACGTCCTCCCACAGGTCCACTTGGGCGCGACGCGCGCCCAGTTGCGCCAGGCCGCGAGGGCGTACGGGCAGGCGGCCTACGTCCACGACAGGGCCGCCGACCAGCAACTGCGTGCCCTGCGATGTGCAGCGCGGACACTGCTCGACGGCGGACCGGCCCTCGGACGCGGTAAAGACGCCGATGGGACCGCGATGGTGCTGAGCACCATGGTGCTGCTCGTGATCGCGGCCTACCGATGGCACGAGGCCCACGGCCATCGCCAGCAGGCGAACGCGGCCCGCGCCGCCGCCGACCACCTGCGCGCCACCTATCTCACGGTCTCCGTGAAGCCGCTGGCAAACCTGACCCTGCACGGCGAACAGCTACCACCCGCGGTACGCAACCAACACGCCCAAGCAGTCCACCAAGCCCTACCCCCCGAGCTCGCGGCACGCGTGCTGGCCGAACCCGGCTGGAACGCGCTCGCGGCGACCCTCGCCCAGGCAGCCGCCCAGGGCCAGCCACCCGTGGACGTACTGCGTGACGCATTCAATGCGCGGGAGATCGCCACGGCCGACTCCGCAAGCTCCGTCCTGACCTGGCGCATCCGCCGCAACGCCAACCTCCCCACCGCGTCGGCCGTCGTCCCGCCGACCCAGAGGAAGCCCGCCCGGACATCGGCTCCGCAGACCCCCAGGCCGGCAACGGCACCCATGCCCCCAGCCCACCGGCCCCGGCGGTAACCACCGCCCACAAGACCGGCGCCGCCGATCCCGGCAGCGCTACACCCCTAAGGAAGGACACCCGCCATGATCCCGCCCTACACCTTCGACGCCGGTATCGAGCACGAGTGCACCGTGAAGGCAGGTCACTCCCCGTTCTGGTTGACCGACCCCGAAACCCTCGCCCGCATCCGCGCCGCTGTCAGCGCCCTCCTTGGCCAGTCGTTCTGGGCCGTCCAGGACGACTGCACCATGACCGCCTCCCTGGAATGGCTCGCGGGCTACACGTGCGGCGACGTCGCACTCGACCCGTGCCTCATTCCGCTCGTCCAGGCACTGACCGCCATCGTGACAACCGGCACCGCCCGACCTAACAGCGGCAACCCCCTCGACCTGCTCGATGCCACGCTCGCGGGCCTGACCGCCTTCGAGTCCCGCCCCGAATCCGCCCAGGCCAAATTCCTGGCGAGTTGCACAACCGAGGAGGACTTCCGCTGACAACGTGCTGGGCAGCCCCCACAACGGCTGCCCGGCCCAGCAGGGCCCCTGCCAACAAGGGCTCAGCGTCAGCGCTGCGTCCGGGCGTGGACCTGGATGAGGCCGTATTTGCCGCTCGTGCGCCATGGCTCCCCGGTGACCTCCAGCCCGGCGACCACCGGTCCTTCGAGGCCCACGATGACGTCCGACTTCAGCGTGCGCAGGGCCGCTACCGAAGAGGGAAAGTATTCGACCCTCTCAGCGAACGGCACTGTGGCGTCCCAGAGCTGGTCCCCCACGAGGCGGCGATAGTTCAGGTCGCCCTTGAGGATCGTCATCGTGGCAGCGGAGAGCTCGGCCCTGAGGTCGGCGGGCAGCTGGTGGAACGGCAGCGGCGCGCAGAAGAATTGATGCGTGCGAATGACGAAGGTGCCGTTGTTCAGCCCCCGCCAGAGCTGGCGGCCGATCAGTTCCGCCTCCTGCCCTGGCCCAGCGCAAAGGCGCTCGATCGTCGCGAGTACGTCGGCGGTGGTCGCATCCGACACGTAGTAGGGGGAAGGCTTGACGTACAGGACGGCCTCGGCAGCCAACCCGCCCGTGAGGAGGTGGTCGATCAGGACGAGGTCGGGCAGCAGCTCCCGTCCAGCGTTGTCCGCGATGACGCAGACCTTCGGGTTGCTCGCCGCAGCGAGTGTGGACCAGAGGACTGGGCTGTCGTCCGCGATGAGGGCGGAGGATTCGACGGTCTGCGCCGAGGCGGTGATCTGAAAGCTGAGATCCGCCCGGTTTCCCCAGAGCGCTGACAAGAGCAGCACCCCGGCTCGCTCCTCGGCAGGAAGCGACGACAGGTCGCGAAGAGCCGCCAACTCGTCGTCGACGGACGCGCCGGCCAGTTCAGCGCTCTTGAACGGCGCGAACGGATCAATGCCCTGCCAAGCCCCGGGCCGGAAGAAGCCGGTGGCCTCGAGCAGCCTGCGGTAGAAGTAGCTTTCAGCCCACAGGAACGGCGCCTCACCCCACGGCCGCCCGAACAATCCCTCGCCCCACTCCAGCCACTGCTGGTGATCGTGGGCGCTCTTGTCGAGCAGCTGCAACACGCCGCTGGTGCTCTCGGAGAGGAGCTCCTCGACCGCTGCCCGCTCCGTCGGCCCGTACGGCAGAGCGTCGAGCACCTGCTGGACCAGCTTCGGGTGCCGCTCATGGAAGACGCCCCAGGCGAAGGAACCAGGGATATCACTCAAGATCGTGGGTGCAGTGGGCACGTTCAGGCTCGTCCTTCTCCTCGTCGGCCGTCACCGTACCCGTGAGCGGACCGGCACCAGCCCGGTCAGCTGCGGGGATGCAGTATTAGGCAGGGCTCAAGGCGGCCTACACGGAGTCCTGTTGAATCCTCGACAGGTAGCGCTGGTAGTGCTCATCTGCGATATTAGTTCCACGTACGAGGGTGCCCTCCTCCATGCGGTACGTCCGGTCCCGGGAGCCGCTGAATGAGAGCCAGTTGAAGCTGGTGTTGATCCATGTGTCGTCGAAGATGAGGATCTTCGCGTGGGTGCTCCTCAAGCGCGAGAAAGTGAACTTCTCAGGATATCGCTGAGCAAGATTCTCCAATTTCCGTAGTGCACCCGCATGCGAGCCGTTGTCGTCTGTCCCAATGCCGTGGGCGATGTGGACAGCGACATTGCGCCGCAGGCGGTCTTCAAGCTTCATTAGGAAGTCCGTGGTGACGATCCCGTTCTTGACCCACGGCGAGATGAGCAGAATACGTCGGGTTGCTGAGGTCAGGGCCTCCTCCAAGAGGTCCGGGTGCTCGAAGACTCCGATTGCACGGACTTCATAGTTGCCTTCTGGGGCAGCTTGCTTTGAGAGAGCAGGATCCGTGGCAGGAACCAAGCTCGGCTCGATCCTGGCAGCCGCAGTCTCGGCGCGCAGTCGGGTGACTTCGTCGAGCGGAACCCGGACCTTCTCCAGTTCTGGATCAATTTGAGGTCGCTGCTCAGGGGGGTCCACGCGGATGCCCAGAGCCTCCGCGCCTCCAAGATTGAGCAGCATATGCTCGTGTCTACTGCTGAGCTCCTCGTCTACAACCACGGCGAGCTGGATATCAGAGCGGCCTGCATCGGCGAAGACCAGAACCTTGGCCGGCATGAAGCGACGGGCCTTGTTCGCAGTCGCCCGCCTGACGACGAGTACCTCTCGCTCGACGTTGCCCTGACTGCGGAGTAGTGCGTTGATGTCGCCGGGAGTGACATCAACGGCAGAGATCGACTCCGTGCCCTTTGTGGGCAGTAGGAGCATATCGCTCTCCTCGGCATCACGCCGGGAGATGACCACGTTTCGGTCATATGGCTCGGTCTTCCACAACAGACGGTCGAACACGAGCGGCAGCTCGACGTTCACCGGCGCAATGGATGCCAAGTCCTGCGCTATCCGCTTGCCACGAGCGGTAAGTTGCAGCTTTGACCCTTGCTGCCCAGGACGCGCGTAAGCCAGATTGTCGGCTGAGAATTGATCGGCTACAACCCCTGTCACCATTTCCGTGGGCAGGCCAAGAATGCCCGTAAGGTCTTCTCGTGAAGTCACATCAGCGTCCACGAAGCGCAGGACAAACTCGTCGAGCAAAGGCAATGGCTTACGGTCTTGGGCTAGGACGTCCGCAGTTACCAAGGAGACTGGGATCGCCGCATCGACTACCGCAATGAGGTCCAGGCCAGGGCGGGCATTTTGGAATCGCAACGCCAGCAAACTATCAGGGCTAAACGCGGTCAGCTTCACGGATTTCACACTCCTCTGGGTGCTCGCGCATGTACTGGAGGACATCGCTGAGTGCGCCGGGCTTGCCTCGACAGAATTCGGCGTCGCCGACGACGATCAGGCCAAAGCGGGCACGCGACAACGCCACATTAATGCGGCGCCAGTAGGGCTGGCCCAGGAAGCCGAAGTCGGAGCGATCATTGCTCCGTGTGACGGTGAAAACAGCCAAGTCACACTCGCGCCCCTGCACGGCATCGACTGATAGCACGTCGGGAACCATATGGGACAGAGAGACCGTCGCCAAGCGGCGCTTCAGCTCTTCCACTTGCCGGCCATAGGGAGCAATCAACAGCACATCGAGCTTAGTTCCATTGCTCGGCCTGATAAGTCCTCGGCTGATGGCCTTGTCAAGTATCTCCAGGCGCATTATCGCCTGCTTCACTTCAGCGCGATTGGCAATGCTGCGATTTCCGGCGGTTCGCTCGCTTTCGCGACGTTCAGTTCCGAGTCGGGACGTATCGAGCCAGAGGACGGGTTTGTTCAGATCGCCGTAGCCAGGCAGCTGCTCCTTGCTCGGGGAGAGCAGCTGTTCGTCATAGAAGACGGTAGAGATCAAGTTCCCGATCGCTGGGACCATGCGGTATTGCTCCCGCAACAGGTGCCGCACCGGAGGCTGCGTGCGTTCCACGAGGTATTGGAAGAGGGTGGTCTCTACCAGCTCAGGGGTGAGCTGGTGGTCATTCATGATCTTTTCATCCCGCAGGAGGTCCTCGTGCATCGGCGGAAGCTGCCGGGTATCGCCCACGAGAATCCAGCGGCGCGCCCTGGCCATAGGGACGAGTGCTTCCGTGGCAGTGGCCTTGGACGCCTCATCGAAGATACAGAGGTCGAACTCCAGATCGCGGGCGGCCGGGCGACCTAGAAAGCCAATGGCAGTCCCGGCGACGACCTGGCACGTCTTGAGGAAGGCTCCCTCCAGCTGCTGGTCAGTCTCGATTCGCTGCAGCCAGTCACCTTGCAGGCTGAGCAACTCCATCAAGCGAGGGCCCGAATGCGACGCACCGATCAAGGCATCCACGGCCGCCTGTGCCTCGTCGACTGTGAGGTTGTCACGAAGAGTCAGGTCACCTTGAAGTTGTTGCAGTACGCGGGTGAAGATCTCGGCCCTCTGGTCAGCTAGATCGTCAAGCCGACCACGCGCTGTGACAATCTCCTCGGCAAAGCTCCTGGCAGCGGTCGTCCGCTCGGGTGCCGGCTGTCCGGACAGATCCTCGATGTGCTTGCGGACGTGCTCCATGTTCGCAAGGACTGAGGTGAGTTCTCCCAGACTGAGAGCGGCTTGGAGGTGGCGCGCATTCTGACCGCTTTGGCTGGCCAACTTGTCCAGATAGGTGGCGGCGCGAGTTCGAACCTCCCGGGACCAGCGCTTTAGCTGCTTATCGAGAAGCAGATGCTGAGCGTTCGCTGCGACGCGCGGGTCGTCGGCTCGTCCCAGACGCACTAGGCCAGATATGCCTGCTTGCTCCAGTCTCTGGAGCGCATTGTCGATCGCGATATGAGTCTGGCTCACGATGAGGATTCTTGCTTTAGAGTCTCGACGCAGAGTCTGTCGGACGATCTCAGCGATCACAGTGGTCTTCCCGGTACCGGGGGGACCTTCCACCAGCAGTAGGTCCTGTGAGCCCAGGGCGTGTCGGACAACGTCGCGTTTGCTGGGGTCAAGATCCTGACGTAGCCACGAGGGAATCTCCGTCGCAGCGCCGACGGTGAGGGATTCTGGGTCCTCGATAATGGACCGCAGGAGCGGGTTCGCAGTCTGGTCCGCACTTACATTGGCGAGCGCGTCATACTGACGTTGCAGGGCGGTACGGCTCGGCCCCAAGTAGGGCACCAGGACACCACGAGGGGGCAGCTTAACGCCCGGGCGTCTGAAGCGAATATCAACCGCAGTTTCCGACTGCTTGACAACCTCACCGCGCTCGGTTGGACGCCCCTGTGCGGACTCGGCAACCTCCCAATCGTCACCCAGCATCTCGGTATCGCATGACTGATAGAGCTGAAACTCGACGGTGCGCCCTTTACGTGTAAAGCTCTCATATGCAAGTGGCTTTCGTTGCCCACGCGCGAGGTCTTCGCGGGCATCGAGGAGCCGGCGCCATCCGTCGAGTAGGTCTCCAAGGCTGTGCGAGTCTCGGGCAGCTTCGGCGGCGTCCTTGTCGGCACGGTGCTGGTCTAGAAGGTCCAGCATCAGATTGAGACCTTTGTACGCCACGTCTTCGCCCGGATCCGTGAACGACCAACGCAGCTTCCGCCCCAACAGGCAGGCTCGCTCCCGCCAACGGGCGAGCCAGACTTCGTCCTTTGCTGATGCGAAGACGATCAGTGTTCGATCGCTGTACTCAGAGTCCGAGATGAGCTTCAGACACCAGGAGCGACCGACAAGCACCAGAGTGTCCTTGTCTGTCTCCTTGCTCTCTGCATTGAACCCATAGTCGACGTGCACCACATCGCTCAAGTCGCTCAGGACAATGGCTTCAGCCTGGGCGAATTCGACCGGGCCCTCCTTCGGAACACCTGTGAGGGAAGCTGCAGCGCCACGGGTGAGTTTGATCCATATTGCGTGGCCATCGCGCGCCTGGCGGTCCCCGCATACCTGCTGTGCCTCCAGGAGGCGCTGCTCCAGCACCGCGCAATTCTCCGGGCGATCCTCACGGTCAAGGGCAATGCAAGCCTGCAAGATCGTCCGGAACTCGTGCGGGATGCCGTGCAGGCCGTCAAGCACAGGAGCGAGATCGGAGTACTCCACCGCCCGTTCGCCAGAGAGGACTTGCACCGCCAAGACCCCGAAGGCGAACACGTCACGGATATATGGGACCGAGTCGTCGAGGTCGGGGGGTGCGTACAGTCCCGAACGGAAGGCGGCCACTGTCTGCGTTGGATCGGTGATCTTGGATCGAATCTTGGCGATGCCGAAGTCCGCGAGTTTGAGAAAGCCGTCAGCCGTGATGAGGACGTTCCCTGGCTTGATGTCGCGATGCTCGATCTCCCTGCTGTGGGCATGAGCCAGGGCACTGGCCAAGGGTCTAGCGATCTCCTCGAAATAGGACGGCCAGTCGAACTCCTTCCCACCGTCTCGGTCATCCTTGAGACTGCGATCTACCCACTCAAGAGCCAAGAAGTGCTGCCCGCGTGTCTGTGACCACCCGGAATCCAGAAGGCGGACGATGTTGGGGTGCCGAAGGGCCTTCAATGTCTCTGTCTCGCGCTCCAGGAAGGTCTCGATGAGTTCGTCTTCCTGGATCTGCTTCAGCAACTTGATCGCAGCGAAATCGCCCGATGCACTGGTGGCGTCAATGGCTTTACGGACCTCCGACTGACCGCCAGACCGCGGTGCGTCTCCGAGCAACATGAAGCGACCATTGATCATCTCTCGCTCCACGCGACACTCCCTCTCCGACAGACCTGGCCCCGCCTCGTGTGGAGGCGACTCTACTCGCGCGGTCTGACATCTGTGGGGTCCGAACTAGCTTGCCCCGGAGGTGAATCCGTCAGTCGAGTCAATGCCGCAGGTCCTCGTCGACGGGCACGATTCGCCCAGCGTCGCGGTCCGCCTGTGTGATCATCAACGCAGATGCTCCGTCATGCGACGGGCCAGCATTCAGGGACCGCCGAGGGCGCGATACCACCAACCTGGCGTTGGCTGGCTGAAGCTACGACCGCGGTGCTCGACCTCTCGGCCATGGATGCGCACAGGCGCAGGTCGGCCGAGCGAGCGGCAACCCGGGAGGCGGTCACCGCATCGGTGACCCTCAAGGTTCAGGAACCCAGTTCCTACGCGAGATCACGATCTACCGCACCAGTCCCGCCTGCGTCGACACCTATCAAACTGAAACGTCGTTGCGTCGCCCAGGAACGCCACAGCGTGCAGAAGGCTGCACAGCTCTCGGCGAGCAGCCCTCCAGTACGGGGAGACTCGATTGCCGGGTGCCACGCCAGGGCGTGGGACGCTAGGACCAGACTGGTGCGGGCCGCCGAGGACCACGGTAGGCCGTGGTCTGGATGAGCCGCCGCGTATCAGTGCGCGGCACAGGTCATTGGTCCGCAACACGGCGGCAGGATGTCATCACGCCGCAGGTCCTAGCGGCGGACAACGACACACCACGGGTGGACAGTCCCACGCAGCGACTCCGGTTGATGGCAGCACGGAGTTCGGGGGAGGAGAGCCAGGGCGGTTGCAAGTTCCGGGGTCGTGCGGCTGGTCGGGTTGTGACCGGTTGGGGCGCATAGCAGAGCAGGCACGGGCTTCGTGATCATTGTGGTGTCTAAGCCAGATGATCATGAGGTGGCCCG